>NZ_JRMM01000141.1:0-10750 GCF_000972905.1 Mycobacterium sp. UM_Kg27 | reverse complement strand
AGATGTGTATAAGAGACAGGTCGCGTAGATTTCATTAACCCAGGACAGGCAGCATGTTTTCCGCAGATTGTCCGGTCTTATCGTAGAGCTCATAGCCGCCCAAAATGAGGTTCGCAATTTCACCATTCTATGATGCGCTCAATCGTTTTGTGCGTCTCCAGCAAAAGTAGGGACTCGTCGGGGAGTCTCGCCAAGTGGAGACGTTGAACATTCAAGATATCTTCAGCGGTAACCATTTCGTCATTAGTGAGATGAAGTTCTGCGCGCGTTTTTTCCACCCAGAACTTCTTCCAGTCGTTGATCGGCAATGCGATATCGCTATTTATGGCTATAGCGAGCGCTTCTTCTGGGCTTCTTCCGGGGAGGTGCCCCAGGTGATCGGTTGCCCAAATAAGACAGGCATGCAGCGTCGCCGGATCTCGGCCGTGATCTGAGTTAGAGTACAGATTTAGATCCGTCTCGTGGAATTGACTATGCCAAATGTCATTGAGGCGTTCTATGTCGAACTTTGCGGAGTTGGCTGCCTCCCGTACGTCCAGTTCGGATTCGAAAGTTGCAAGTACTTTGTCCCCGTCAAGCAGAATTCCAGTTTTCGCGACGTTCGCAATTGTCAACGCCGGCAGGACATTCTTGACGATGCCGTCGGCGCCGCCGGGGAAGGGGATTATTTCAAGACTATTCAGTTTGGTAGGGGCGTGCCGACGGAGTGAGGCTCGGACAATTTCGGCAGCCAGGTCATCCTCAACGATAAGCCGAGGGCGGGTAGGTCCGAGAGTAATGTGGCCGAGGTGGGTAAACGCCTCGGTGGATGAACATCCGTCAGCGACTAGAACGACCTGCTGTCGACTGGTATCGAACCCGAACACCTTGATCGCCTGGTCCGGAAGCTGGGCGGCCAGGACTGGTGAGTGCGTCGAGATTACAACCTGGTGGCAGTTACGGAGTACCTCGCGCTCGATGAACTTGATCAACTCGATCTGAGCCCCTGGGTGCAGTGAGACCTCCGGCTCGTCCAGAAGGATCAGGGATCGTTGTGGAGCGTTCTTTATAGCGTCGACCAGCCGGATTGCGGCGTACTCGCCACTTCCAGCGTGCGCTTCCGAATATTCCGCTCCGGTTCCTTTGAGCTGGAGTCGCACAGTGAATCCGCTCGGCCCGAAGAATTTATGTTCAATGATCAAGATCTTCTCGATCGGTTTGCCCAATATCATCGACACTTCTGACACCTCTTCGGCGCTGAGTTGTCGAAGCGGGGTAATCAAACGTGGTCGTTCCTTCTTCGGAAGAGCAACGCCAGCGAGGGCTCTGGCGATCCACTTGGACCGAAGGACAGCCTTGTACCGTTTCCGTGTCGCGTCTGGAGTCCAGTGATCGAACGACTCGTGGTGGATAAATTTGTCGAATGCGCTGAGTTCGGAGCGGAAGTCGAGGTAGGTGACTTCCTTTTTTATCTGGTTCCATCGGTCGCGACTCTCTGAAAGCCATGCGGCGTATCCAGACGTAGGCAACAGCGCCATTCTGTCGGATGTAACCCTCTTCGTCGGCTCCCAGTAGTCTGGGTCGCGGCGACCCGCGAGTGCTTTCGGAACTTCCGCCGACCTGTACTTTTTTGACCCGCGGTACTTTCTACATTCGGCGCTTACGCCCGAGCGGTCAAACCGGTACCTGTAGACGAATCGGTGGGTGGCCTTTCCTCGTGGTCCTCGATCGATATCGTCGACCTCGGTCGAGAACCAGAATTCGGCGAGGCTGCGTCCCTCCGGTGCGGCGGAAATCGCTTGTAGTATGGATGATTTATTTGTGCCATTAGGTCCCACGAGCGCGATGATCGGCCAGTTTAACGGCAGCGTCAGGTCGTCTACCAGTGACTTGTACATCGGGAACCGGATCTCGTCGATGTATGGCAAGAATTGATCGGAGTTCTCGAACTTCGACGTTATGTTCTTCTGAGTTTCGTTCATGCCCATTCGGATCAGAGGTGCCGTTCTAGATGCTTCCCTATTGCCTTGCCTAGTGGTATAGGGACGGCGTTGCCGATCTGTCGCGCGATCGAGGTCTTCGACCCGACCCACCGGTAGCTTTCGTGGAAGCCCTGGATAAGAGCCGCTTCCTGATGCGTGATTGCGCGCGGCTCGGTCGGATGAAGGTACCGGCCCTTCTCCGGCTTGAAAAACTCGGTGCGGATAGTGACCGACGGTCGGTCCCACCAGAGTCGGCCCATTACGTCGCCAGACCCAGAGGTGTGTTTGCGCCAACAATTCGGTTTAAGGTCGTCGGGCAACTGGAAGCGGTTACCGCCGGGCTCGATGCAGGCAAATCGTTTAAGTGAGATGTCTTCGTAGTGCCGAGTTACATGAAGCTCGTCGGTGCGATAGGGG
Organism: Mycobacterium sp. UM_Kg27; assembly: GCF_000972905.1. Lineage (NCBI taxonomy): Bacteria > Bacillati > Actinomycetota > Actinomycetes > Mycobacteriales > Mycobacteriaceae > Mycobacterium > Mycobacterium sp. UM_Kg27. The sequence goes on along the minus strand of NZ_JRMM01000141.1, from coordinate 8,372 downwards.
CCGGGCAATAGCTTCCCGCGGAAGTCGTACGAGCGATCAGGCAGGCTCAACTGAGTGACGGTCTCGGGCAGCCCCGCCAACACGTCTTTGACGGTGCGCCATTGTCTCCGTTCGTGAGACCGCTTAGGCCAGCAAGGGAACTCGAGGTCACGATGATGGCCGATAAGGATGACCCGCTTGCGCACCTGCGCAGCGCCGTAGTCGGCAGCATTCAGGACGTCAGCTTGGAAGGCGTAGTCGCTTAGTTCGCCACCGGCGCTGCACAACCCCTTGAATCGTCGATACTGCACCGATGACAAGAACGCCGGGACATTTTCGAGTACGAACAATTTCGGTTGTGCTTTGGTGATCGTGTGGGCGTAATACTCCCACAGCCTGTTTCGATCGTCGTTAGTGTCGCGCGTGCCTAGGGACGAAAAGCCTTGGCACGGAGGGCCTCCAATGATTAGATCTGCGGCAGGGACCTCTTCGTGGTGCAGCCACTCTTGAATCGGGCCGGCGTAGACCATGGACTTTCCGTGGTTTGCCGCGTACGAAGCTGCGGCGGCGTCGTCGAACTCCACTGCGCGCACCGTCGTGTACCGCGGCGACGCTTTTGCGAAACCCGCGCTGAGGCCGCCAGCGCCGCTGAATAGGTCGAGCACGCGAATCTTGCTGTGCAGAGACGACCGGGATCCCGCCATGGAATGCAACGATAGCCGGCCCGTCCGACACCTTGCACCCGGATCGACACGACCGGTTGGTGCCGCTATCCGCGCAGGCTAACGCAGCCTACTCTCGAAAACATGTTGCACGAGGCCACCGCGGATGGAGAGGTGGGAGTTTCCCCTGCGGCGATGCCCCTGGGTCTTCCTCCCGGCTATCACGGCCCGCTGGTCGTTGCGCTGGACTCGAACATTCACATCGAATCGCGCCAGCACGGTTACGGATTGCTCAATGGTGAGGCTCCGAACGAAGGCGACGCGTACGAGCAGGAGCTGGTGGCGCTGGACACGCTCATCAATATCTGGTTGCTCTGCGACGTTCGATTAATCGCCAACCCGCAAGCACGCGTCGACGCGAATCGCGTCACCGAGCCCTTCCTGGCTGCCAGCGTTCCGGCAATTAACGCCCTGGCCGAGAGCCTCGCGTTTCAGTCTGGCGATTGGACCGTCCCAGTGCCTTCCGACCGTGAGGGCCTCGCCTCGGGCGGAGACGTAAACGGTTTGCCGGAGGTAGCCGATCGCGATCTCGTCGCCGAAGCGCAGGCAGTCGAAGCGCATGTCTTTCTAAGTCGGGATCGGGCTGTTCTCGACCGAGCGCCCGTCAGCGGACCGCGGCCCGACACAATGGCGCCGACCGCACTGGCCGCCGAGATGGCGTACGGCGACCTTCAAGTGCTCGCCGGAGGAATTTGCCAGAGCGAAGCATGTCCGTACGAAAGCCTCAGAGCTCCTGGACCTGACATTGGGAAATGGAACGGTCTCTTCTCGATTTTCGGGGGCGAGTAGCCGATGTGTACGGTGCCCTTGACCGATGCGTCGACCTCGCTCCGTATGTCGATACAGCGTCGCCGAGACACAGAAGCCGAGATGATGCTGCGCCGCTTGCTGCACGCACGCGGCTTGCGGTACCGCGTCGATCTACCGCTGCCGGGGATGCCGCGACGCCGGGCGGACCTCACCTTCTCGGCGAAACGGGTCGCCGTGTTCGTCGACGGATGCTTCTGGCACGGCTGCCCCGAGCATGGGACCGAGCCGAAGAGGAACGGAGGTTGGTGGGCGTCGAAGCTGGCCCGCAACATCGAGCGTGACCGCGAGACCGACGCATATCTGGCCGAAATCGGGTGGACGGTAGTCCGTATCTGGGAGCATGAGGACCCGGAGTGCGCGGCGGACTTCGTCGAGGCTGTCGTTCGGTCTGAAAAACGCAGATCACAGCGGGGCTTGTCGGACACCCCTGGTATGTAACTCGTGGAGCCGCCAGCTCCCAAAATGGGCCAAGTCCGAGGAATGGTTTGAAGCGCAAGGTCATCGAGGTGTCGCCGTCGGAGGCGATAAATAAACAAGCGGCTCGAGCGAAGTCCATTCGCCATAGTCACCCGTCAACGCTCCACCTCTGGTCACCGCGCCGACCCCTAACGGCTGCGTGGGCCGACTCGTTTGCCCGGTTGGTGGAAGAGCCAAGTGTTCGTGCGGTGGGATTTTCGACGGAAAACGAGCAACGGACTGAGCGCGGGCGACTTGATGGATTTATCGAACGACATTGCTCACTGGGACAGCGTATGAGACGACAAGTTGCCCGCGGTGGCGCATGTCGAGATCCTGAAGTCCAATGCCAGGAGGATGTCGAGTGATGAGCGTGGGTAACGATGTCGTGCAACGGATCAAGCTTGCCCCGGACGCAGGACTCGTCAACAGTCTCGGTGCGAACCACACGCTAGAGTCCGCGATAGCCGACCTCATTGACAACAGCGTCGACGCGCAAGCCACCAGCGTCTCGGTCCGTCTGCTTACCCGGAAGGAGCGCCTCGTCCAGGTTGAGGTTCTCGACAACGGCAACGGCATGGACGACACCACCATCACAGCCGCCATGACTATCGGTCATCAGCGTGACTACCGGAAAGGAGACCTCGGCCACTTCGGCATGGGCCTCAAGGCAGCCTCCTTCGGCCACGCTGATGTCCTCACCGTATGGTCCAGCAGATCTGGTGCAAAACCCGCCGGTAGGCGGATCCGGCGCGCGGACTTCTCCAGAGACTTCACTTGCGAAGTCCTTGCGGCCGACGTCGCCGCCGAACGTGGCGCTGAACGACAGGTCATCCTCGGGGTCGCAGAAGGCACGACGGTCATATGGACCGACGTGAGGAATGCGTACCGAGGTCACAGCGAGGAGGAGGCATGTCGATGGCTCGCTACCCGAAACGACGCGCTGCGAGCCCATCTCGGTGTCACTTTCCATAGGTTGCTCGCTGATAAGAGACTTCAGATCGACGTCCTCGTCGACGAACTCGGTGAGGCGCTCCTCGGGCCAGGAGTACCGGTGATGCCGATCAACCCATTCGGTTACGCACAATCCGGGCACCCCGACTATCCGAAGAATCTGATCGTTGAAGCCGGTGATACGCGGGCCAAGCTCGCATGCCATATTTGGCCGGCTAAGGCGGATATCACCGGCTTCCGGATCGGCGGCAAGCCAGGCGAACAGTTCCAAGGCTTCTACATCTATCGCAACGATCGCTTGCTTCAGATAGGCGGCTGGTCCGCCACCGCCAACCCGAGCCCAGCGCGCCAACTCGCTCGGGTAGTACTAGAGGACAGTGAGGCGATCGGGCACCTCCTGACTATGAACCCGGAGAAGAGCGGCCTTAAGTTCGAGCCGGTCTTTCACGACGCGATCAGCCGGGTGGCCGCGTCGGACGGTACGACGTTTATTGAGTATCTGCAGGACGCAGAGTCCGTCTACACAGACGCCAACAGACGCAAACGTAAACGCAAGCCTGTGATCAAGCCGGACAAAGGGTTCGCGCCAGCGGTTCGAAAGAAGATCGGTTCCGAGCTACCGTTTATTGCGGGCGATTCTATCGACATAAAGTGGCGACGGATGACTGAGACAGATTTCTTCGATGTCGACCTACCAAGCAAGACACTTTGGCTCAACAGCCGCTACCGACCGCTGTTCGCCCCCGAGGGGGGCAGCCTAAATGACGCCCCGGTGCTGAAGACTTTGATGTTCTTGCTGACGCACCACGTCTACGAGGGCCAGCATTTGGGCTCCAGGGATAAGGACGAGATCTCGCTGTGGAAGAGCGTTCTCGGTGCTGCGGTGGTCGCGGAAGCGCATGCGCGTCGTGAGCGATGACAGGAGCTTTTGGTGACACCATCACCCGATGACGCACGCCACCTTACGCTTGCGACCCTCGACGAGTTGTGGGACCACGGGGCGCCACTGGTTTTGCCGATCAAGGGTGAGCCAGGGTGTCGCCTTCAACTTGACCCCAAGAACGGACTTCTCACACTCGTCACCGAATACGACAGTCCCGAACCGGACGTCGCCAAACTGAAGAACGTCGACTTCAACGCGGTCGTCTTGGACGGAGATGAATTTGCTGAGCTGACTGTGCGGGTGGAAGGCAACGTCCACGGCGCCTACGGTTTGCTCGCCACTATCGCCGATGGGCTGCAGATCCAGAAGCTTCCGCTCGCTGTTGCAGTTGCGGCCGGGGTGGCGCGGCACCGCAACGTCCTAGCGGGCCGCGGTGCACTCACGACGGAGAAGGAAGTCGGTCTCTTCGGAGAACTGTTGTTCCTCGAATTTCTCATCCAGCAGATCGGTGCCGGGCCCGCAGTTGCCGCCTGGCAGGGACCGTTGTCGGAGGAACACGACTTCGCCTTCGACCTGGTGCATATCGAGGTGAAGACCACCAGCGGCGAGCGACGCAAGCACGTTATCAACGGGCTCAGTCAGTTGGTTCCGCTCCGAGGGGTGCCGCTGCGCCTGCTGTCTATCCAATTGACCCGGAGCTCGCCGGAGGGTGGGCGGACGCTGCCCCAAATTGTCGCCCAAGTACGAACCCTTGCTGGCGGTCACCAAGTTGCCGTCGAAGCGTTGCTGACCGCGTTCGGCTGGCAGGACGTCGATGCTGACCTGTACTCGACGTTCTGGGCGCTGCGTTCCCAGCCTCGCGTATATGCCGTGACAGGTGATTTCCCTGCGATGACTCCTGACCTGGTGGCACCTGTCGTACCGAACTTCGGGCTTTTGTCGGAAGTCTCGTACAAAGTGGACCTCACCGATCTGGTCTACAACGCGCTTCCCGACACCATCGGCGGGTTCGTGGAGACGAAGGAGAACTGACGCACGTGACCGACCAGCGCCCCGCCTGGGCAGATGCCCTGACGAGTGTCTTTATCGCTCTAAAGAACCAGCAACCGGCGCCGGTAGCCCCGCTGTTAATGGCGCTGTCTGGCAGCGCGGTAGCCGAACCGGACCTCGCGACCTTCATCAGTGACGCGGACGAGAACGAGCCCTCGCTGACTCAGGCGCGCATGGCTCTCGCCAAGTGGGACAACCAGGATGAGTTCCTCGACGTACACGGCAACGCCACACCGGCGCGGACCCGGGAACGACGCGCAGCAATCTACAAGGGACTGGGACTCTCGACGGAGGTCGCGGCGGCCTTCACACAACGAGTGGAGGTCTTCGAAGTCAAGGCCATTGTGATCTCCAAGAATTTCGAACCTTGGTATGCCGAGGAGCGAAAACGCCGCACGAGTGTCTATTGGGATGACTACGAGGCGTACCTTAGTGGCACGAAGAAGTGGCCGGCTGCATCGATTGCCTCGCTCGACCAGACGACCACTGAAGTCATCGAACGGCTCAGTCGACCTACCCGACCCGAGGTGAAACAGACTAAGGGGCTGGTAGTCGGATACGTCCAGAGTGGCAAAACGGCCAACTTCACTGGAGTCGCGGCTAAGGCCATCGACGCTGGCTACCGGCTCATCATCGTGCTGACCGGCACGATCGAGATCCTGCGCTCCCAGACGCAGCGGCGCATGGACATGGAGCTCATGGGCGTCGAGAACATCCTTGCCGGCCAAGATCCGACAGATCCGACCGTCGCGAAAGAGCTTGACTACCAGCAAGACGTCGAGTGGCTCGCCGACAGGTTCGTCAAGCACGGCACGGCGCTGGAGCAGCCTGGAGTCGTGCAGATCTCGCGCGTCACCAGCCACCATAGTGACTACAAACGCCTGCCCCAGGCGATGACGAAATTGAAGTTTGCTCGACAGAACAAGCAGAAGCCGCTCAACGACGAGGTGAACCTATTCAACTCGGGCGCGTACGTGGCGGTCATCAAGAAGAACAGCGCGTCGTTGAAGAAGCTCATCCAGGACCTCAAGCCACTCAAGAATGACCTGGCCGAGCTTCCGGTCCTGATCATCGATGATGAGGCCGATCAAGCCTCAGTCGACACCACCAACCCGGCGACGTGGAACAAGACCTCCGCGGCGAACCGCAAACGCACCACAATTAACCACCTGATTACCGAGATTCTGCATATCTGCCCGCGCGCACAATACGTCGGCTACACCGCAACTCCCTTCGCCAACGTCTTCGTGGACCCCGACGACGAGCGTGACCTGTTCCCAGCCGACTTCGTACTTTCGCTGTACCGTCCGCCCGGCTACATGGGTGTCCAGGAGTTCCACGATGTTGGCAAGCGTTGGGACGACGAAGAGAAGACATTCGCAAGCTCCAACGAACTGGCCCACATTCGACCGCTGGTCGGGGATGTTATTACTGATCCGGACGGCCGTCTGGCAGAACTGCAGGAAGCGCTCGACGCGTGGGTACTGACCGGAGCCATCAAAAAGTATCGCGAAGCCAATTCACCGAGAACGTTCCGGCATCACACAATGCTCGTTCACGAATCCGTCAAGAAGAACGATCACGCCGAGACGGCCGCCGACGTCCGCGCCCTCTGGAACAGCTCGAAGTTCAACTCCTCCGAGGGATTCGCCCGGCTGAGGAAACTCTACGAACAAGATTTCCTCCCCGTGATGATTGCGCGGGCCAACGGTGAAGCCGTTCCGAATTCCTTCGAAGAGGTTAAGCCGTTTATCGGTCTGGCTCTTGCGCAGATGAAGATGGATGGCGACCCGGTTCTGATCGTCAATTCCGATAAGGAGATCCAGACCCAGCAGAAGAAGCTTGATTTCGAGGCTGACAAGGTTTGGCGCATCCTCGTCGGCGGAACCCAGTTGAGTCGGGGGTTTACCGTTGAGGGATTAACGGTCTCGTACTTCCGCCGGAAAGCCGGTCAGGCGGACACCCTCATGCAAGCTGGCCGCTGGTTCGGTTTCCGGCCCGGCTACCAAGATCTCGTCCGGCTCTACATCCGCCGAGACGCCAACGTCGACCTGTACGAGGCGTTTGAAGCGCTGCTGATGGATGAAGAGGCGTTCAGGGACGAGCTTAGGCAGTACGAGGGGTTCGATGCCGATGGCATGCCTGTGCTGGAGCCGCGGCAGATCCCGCCACTTGTGAGCCAACATCTTCCGTGGCTGAAACCGACTGCGCGCAACAAGATGTGGAATGCGGTTATCGCCAATAAGGCACCGACCGACGTCCAGGATCTCTACGGCATCCCCGCTCGCGAAGACGCTGCGAACCGCGCGAACTTCGACGAAGTTGTTGTGCCGCTCTTATCCCGCGCCAAGACCGAGGTCATGCTCCCGTACGAGGTCGACGGGAAGTCAGGCTACAAGCAGCGGGCGAGAGTCGGCTTGATCGATGCCGCTGAGTTCCTGGAACTGTTCACACGGCTTGTGTGGAACCCGGAGTACAACGCGAACATTAAGGCACTCACGAGCTTCATTCAGAAGGCGACGGAAGACCAGCGCATCACTGATTGGGCGATCTTGTGGACGTGGCCGAACACCGATGGCAGGCTCTTCCCGATACCGGAGCTTGGTGAGGACGTCTCTATCGTGAAGCGTCGCCGCCGGGCCGGCCGAATCGATTTCGTCGGATCAGACCGTAAACACCGAGCTGCCGGTAGGCCGATTGTCGAGGGCCAAGCGGTGCCAGACCTCGGGCAGTCACAGACCCGCGGCCTCATCCTGGCCTCCATCGTTCCGGATCGCGAGCCCGACGACATCACAGTGCCTGTCAGCCGAGAAGAACTCGTCGGCCTCCTTTCGATCGCGGTTCCCGTCGCAGCCGTACCGAGAAGCAAACTGATTCAATGGACTGTTATTAACTCCGCGAAGCCGGATGATGTTGTGGTTGAGAAGCCATAGCCAAAAGTCCCCGAAGTATTCAAAGATCCGCCGGGACAGCCCCTGCCTCGAACTCCTACGTGGCATCGCCCTGGGATTCGATTACCTCAACCACTGCATTCTGGGTCCTTGCTCCACTCCGGCCAACTTCAAGATTGGATTAACGCAATTTGATCGGGCCCGCAACGTTGGTAACCACTTCTGGTGAAAGCGGGCCGGACACCCGGCGCTGCTACGGCCGCGGCCCAGAAGACCATCGGCGCACCGGTAGATGAACTAGCGCCTTCCTGCACACCGCCATCCCGCTATGCCCTATTCGCCCCCTGCGACCATGTACCAATGACCGCAACACTCGTCGCGAAGAATGTGGCCGGCGGCTTCGCGCACCGCACGCTGTTCGAGGGCGTTGACCTCACCGTGGCACCGGGCGACGTCATCGGTGTGGTGGGTGCCAACGGCGCCGGCAAGAGCACCCTGTTGCGGATCCTGGCCGGCGATCTGGAGCCGCTCGCCGGCTTGAGGTGAGCCCCTCGTAGTGGTCCAGTTGTTGTGCGACTCTGATGCCCGGTGTTCGGGCAGGAAGAATCAGCAACGACATGGCAGCCA
>NZ_JRMM01000140.1:0-10766 GCF_000972905.1 Mycobacterium sp. UM_Kg27 | reverse complement strand
GCGTGGCAGGGCGATACGGGTATGACGTATCAGGCGTGGCAGGCGCAGTGGAATCAGGCGATGGAGGAGTTGGTGCTTGCCTATCGGGCGATGGCCTCCACGCATGAGACCAACACGTTGATGATGAACGCGCGCGACACCGCCGAAGCCGCCAAGTGGGGCTGACGCAGCGCAAGTTCTGGCCTGTCGCGCCTGGCTTCGGGGGCATTCTTCGGGCGATCCGCGACGCGCACCCCGGCGTAGGGTCCTTGGAATGCCTCTAATGCGTAGTGACGGTGACAGTTGGGACATCACCACCAGCGTCGGGTCGACGGCCTTGTTCGTGGCCACTGCCCGGGCCCTGGAAGCCGCCAAACCCGATCCGGTGGCGGTCGATCCTTATGCGGAGCTGTTCTGCCGGGCTGCCGGCGGGGACTGGGCTGCCGTGCTGGACGGCAACCTGCCCGACCACGAGCTGTTGTCCAGTGAGTTCGGGCAGCACTTCGTCAATTTCCAGGGCGCGCGCACCCGGTACTTCGACGACTACTTCAGCGGTGTCGTCGAAGCCGGGGTGCGCCAGGTGGTGATGCTGGCGGCCGGACTGGACTCCCGCGCCTTCCGGTTGTCCTGGCCCGACGAGACAATGATCTTCGAGCTGGACCAGCCGCAAGTCCTCGGCTTCAAGAGTTATGTGCTGTCGCAGCGCGGCATCCGTCCCAAAGCCGACCGGCGTGAGGTCGCGGTCGATCTGCGCGAGGACTGGCCGCAGGCGCTGCGTGACGCCGGCTTCGACCCCGCCCAGCCCTCAGCCTGGATCGCCGAGGGCCTGTTGATCTACCTGCCCGCTGTCGCTCAGGAACAGCTGTTCACCGGTGTCGATGGCCTTGCCGCTTCGGGCAGTCACGTCGCGGTCGAGGACGGCGCCCCGATGCCCCAGGACGCCTATGAAGCCGCGGTTGCGGCCGAAGTCGAGGCAGGCGACGACACCCGCATCTTCCATCGGCTGGTCTACAACGAGCAGCACGCGCCTGCGGATCAGTGGTTCGGTGCTCGCGGCTGGACCGCGGCGGTGACGCCCCTGGCCGATTGCCTGCGCCAGTTGGGCCGTCCCGTCCCGGAGCCGGACACCCAGGCCGGTCAGATGATCTTGCGGAACACCCTGATGTGGGCGGTCAAGAGTTAGGAGCGGTCAGCGACCGCGGCGAGAACCGCTGTGGAAGCCGAACCGCGCATGCGGTAGCGTGCGGAACAATCGAAAATGATTTTCAATAAGGAGTCGGTGATGGGTTGGAACGACGTCGGCGCGCCAGCGTCCCGTTTGTGGGCTGAAAAGCCGCCTGCGGGAGTGATGGAAGTCGCCTGCCGACCGTCTCGATCGATCTCGACAGTTAGCTTATGCAATGCTAACTTCAGCCGGGTTGGTGCAGTCAAGAACAGTGAAGGGGCGAGCCACGCATGAACAACGGTGATGCGGCTCTGCTGGCCCCGCAACCCCGGGTCGACGAGGAAACCCTCAGCCGGTTCGCCACCTGCTGTCGAGCCCTCGGCATCGAGGTCTACCAGCGCAAACGTCCTGCCGACCTGACGGCGGCCCGTACTGGCTTCGCGGCGCTGACCCGGATCGCGCACGAGCAGTGCGACGCCTGGATCGGCCTGGCCGCCGCCGGCGATCAGTCGCCGCGGGTGCTCGCGGCCGTCTCGCAGACCGCCGCCAGCGCCGGCGTCCTGCAGCGGCGCCTGGACCTTCAACAGGGTGCGCTCGGGTTCCACTACGACACCGGGCTATACCTGAAGTTGCGCGCCACCGAAGCCGACGACTTCCACCTCGCGCACGCCGCGCAGCTGGCGATGGCCGGCCGGTGCGCCGAGGCGAACGCGGTGGTCGCCGAGATCGCCCAGCGGCGTCCCGACTGGAATGACGTTCGCTGGATGGCGATCGCGGTGAACCACCACGCCGGCCGCTGGTCGGACATGGTCAAGCTGCTGACTCCGATCGTCAACGACCCGGACCGAGACGAGTTGTTCACCCACGCCGCGAAGATCGCGCTGGGGATCGCGCTGGCGCGCCTGGGCATGTATGCCCCGGCGTTGTCGTACCTGGAGGAGCCGGACGGGCCTATCGCGGTCGCCGCCACCGACGGCGCCTTGGCCAAGGGACTGATCCTGCGGGCCCAAGACGACGAGGAATCCGCAGCCGAAGTGCTGCAGGACCTCTATGCCGCCAACCCGGAGAACGAGCAGGTTCAACATGCCTTGTTGGACCACAGTTTCGGGATCGTCACGACCACCGCGGCCCGGATCGAAGCCCGAACCGACCCCTGGGACCCCAACACGGAGCCGAGCGCCGAGGACTTCGTCGACCCGTCGGCCCACGAACGCAAGGCCGAACTGCTGGCCGAAGCCGAGCGTGAACTCGGCGAGTTCATCGGGCTGGCCGAGGTCAAGAACCAGGTGCAGCGACTCAAGAGCTCGGTGGCCATGGAAGTGGTGCGCAAGCAGCACGGCCTGGCCGTCGGCCAGCGCACCCACCACCTGGTCTTCGCCGGTCCGCCCGGGACCGGTAAGACCACCATCGCGCGCGTGGTGGCCAAGATCTACTGCGGCCTGGGCCTGCTGAAAAAAGAGAACATCAAAGAGGTGCACCGTGCCGACCTGATCGGTCAGCACATCGGTGAGACCGAGGCCAAGACCAACGCCATCATCGACAGTGCTCTCGACGGTGTGCTGTTCCTCGATGAGGCGTACGCCCTGGTGGCCACCGGCGCCAAGAACGACTTCGGACTGGTCGCCATCGACACGCTGCTGGCGCGGATGGAGAACGACCGCGACCGGCTGGTGGTGATCGTCGCCGGTTACCGGGCCGACCTGGACCGGTTCCTGGACACCAACGAAGGTCTGCGGTCGCGTTTCACCCGCAGCATCGACTTCCCGTCCTACCAGCCGGCGGAGCTGGTCGAGATCGCGCACAAGATGGCCGAGCAACGCGACAGCCGTTTCGAGCAGTCCGCACTCGAAGAGATGGAGGCGCTGTTCGGTCAGCTGGCCGAGGCGTCACACCCCGACGCCAACGGCGTCGCCCGGCGCAGCCTGGACATCGCCGGCAACGGCCGGTTCGTGCGAAACGTCGTCGAACGCTCCGAGGAGGAGCGCGAATTCCGGCTTGACCATTCCGAACAATCCGGCACCGGACTGTTCACCGATGAGGAGCTCATGACCATTACGACCGAAGATGTTCGTAACTCGGTGGCGCCGTTGCTGCGTGGCCTGGGCCTGGAGGCCAAGGCATGAGCGCGGCCCAATCCGACCGGCCCGATGACGAGCGGCGATCGTTCGCGTCACGGACCCCGGTCAACGAGAATCCCGACCGGGTCGAGTACCGGCGCGGTTTTGTCACCAAGCATCAGGTCAGCGGCTGGCGTTTCGTCATGCGGCGCATCGCCTCCGGCGTAGCCCTGCACGACACCCGGATGCTCGTCGAACCACTGCGCTCCCAAGCGCGTGCGGTGCTGATGGGACTGCTGGTGCTGGCCACCGTCGCCGCCGGCTGCTTCGTCTTCACCCTGATCTGGCCCAACAGCGCGGCCAAAGACGACCCGGTGCTGGCAGACAAGTCCACCTCCGCGCTGTATGTGCGCGTCGGCGACCAGCTGCACCCGGTGCTGAACCTGACCTCCGCCCGCCTGATCGCCGGCCGGCCGGTCAACCCGACCGTGGTGAAAAGCACTGCGCTGGACAAGTTCGCCCGCGGCAACCTGATCGGCATCCCCGGGGCCCCAGAACGCATGGTGCAAAGCAGCTCCCATGACGCCGACTGGACGGCGTGCGACTCGGTGACCGGCTCGACTGCCGGGGTCACAGTGATCGGTGGCCCGTTGGACTCCAACGGATCCCGTGCCGGTGCGCTCGAAGCGCAGGATGCGGTGCTGGCCGACAACGGTGCCGGCGCATGGCTGCTGTGGGACGGCAAGCGCAGCCGGATCGACCTGGCCGACCACGCCATCACCGGTGCCCTGGGTCTGGGCGAGCGGGGTTCGGCGGTGCCCACCCCGCGCCCGATCGCCACCGGCCTGTTCAACGCGATCCCGGAGGCGCCGGCCCTGGTGGCGCCGGTGATCCCCGGCGCCGGCGGCAAGCCGGCATACGATCTGCCCTCGGCCGCGCCGGTGGGCGCAGTTGTGGCGGCGCACTCGCTGGACGGCAACGCGCAAAGCACCCTGCGTTACTACGCGGTGCTGGAGGATGGTTTGCAGCCGATTTCTGGTGTGGTGGCGGCGGTGTTGCGTAATACGGATTCGCAGGGTTTGGAGCGGCCGCCGGTGTTGGGTGCTGATGATGTTGCGCGGCTGCCGGTTTCGCGGCAGTTGGATGTGTCGCGTTTCCCGGAGCAGCCGGTCAGGGTGGTTGATGCGGTGTCGGCGCCGGTGACGTGCGCGCATTGGAGCAAGCCGGCTGGGGCGAGCACGAGTTCGTTGACGTTGTTGTCGGGTTCGGCGTTGCCGTTGCGTGAGGGTGTGCAGACCTTGGATCTGGTGGGTGCGGGAGTGGGCGGCACTGCCGCACGCGTCGCGTTGACGCCGGGCTCGGGTTATTTTGCTCAGAGTGTCAACAGTGACCCGGCGGCCAACGCCAGCGCGGGCCCGCTGTTTTGGATTTCGGATACCGGTGTGCGCTATGGCATTAACACCGAGGCCGGCACCAATGGCGGCGAGGGAGACACCATCTCCGCGCTTGGTTTGAGTGGGCCGGCGTTGCCGATTCCGTGGTCGGTGTTGTCGCAGTTTGCTGTTGGTCCTGCTTTGTCGCGCAGTGATGCGTTGTTGGCTCATGATGGGTTGGCGCCGGATGCGCGTCCGGGTCGTCGTGCCACGGCTGGGTTGGGTGGCGTTTCTAGTGTTGGGGAGTCCCGGTGAGTCGTTTGATTTTTGAGGCCCGTCGTCGGTTGCCGGTGCCGCCGGTTGATCGGGGCACGATCACGATTGAGCCGCCGCCGGAGTTGCCGCGGTTGGTTCCGGCGTCGTTTTTGCAGCGGGCGTTGCCGGTGGTGATTGTGATTTTGATTGTGGGCATGGTGATTGCCATGGTCGCGACGGGGATGCGGTTGGTGTCTCCGGTGATGTTGTTCTTCCCGTTTGCGTTGTTGGTGGCGGCGGCCGGGATTTATCGGGGTGGTGATAAGAAGGCCCGCACGGTGGAGGTTGATGCTGAGCGGGCGGATTATCTGCGGTATTTGTCGGTGGTTCGCGACAATATTCGGGGGTCGGCGGCCAAGCAGCGGGCGGCGGCGCTGTGGTCGCATCCGGATCCGGCGGATTTGGTGGCGGTGCCGGGTTCGCGTCGGCAGTGGGAACGTGATCCTCATGATGAGGATTTTTTGGTGGTGCGCACGGGCCGGCATGCGGTGGGGTTGGCCAGTGCGGTGCGGGTGAGCGATACCGCTGATGAGATTGATTTGGAGCCGGTCTCTCACAGTGCGTTGCGCAGTTTGCTCGATACCCAGCGCACGGTGCGGGATGTGCCGGTGGGTATGGACTTGGCGAAGCTGTCGCGGATCAGCGTGCTCGGCGAGGGCCAGGACGCCGCTGATGAGGTGCGTGCGGCGGTGCGGGCGTGGGTGGCTCAGGCGGTGTGCTGGCATGACCCGACGATGTTGGGGGTGGCGTTGGCGTCACCGGAGTTGGAATCCGATGCGTGGAGCTGGTTGAAGTGGTTGCCGCACACTGATATCGCCGGTGCTGTCGATGGGGTGGGGCCGGCCCGTTATCTGGCGGGCAGTGGTGAGGAATTGGTGTCGTTGTTGGCGCCGGTGTTGGCGGGGCGTGCACCGTTTACCGGTGAGCCGGCTGAGTCGGGTCGGCATTTGTTGGTGATCATCGATGACCCTGATTTTGATGTGGCGGCCTCGGTGTTGGGGGCAGCCCGCGCCGGGGTGAGTGTGATTGTGCGGGCGACGGTGGCGCCGAGCCGGGAGCAGTACTCCGATCCTGAGCGTCCGATCCTGCGCATCAGCGCCGGTGGGGGTGCGATTGATCGGTGGCAGTCGGGGGGCTGGGTCCGTTATGTCGATGCCGCCGATTCGTTGGGGGCTGCGCAGGCGGCGCATGTGGCGCGGCGGCTCTCCCGCTGGGATTCCAACCCGACCCATGCCGGGTTGCGCTCGGCGGGCACTCGGGGGGCCACCTTCACCAGCTTGTTGGGCATCAGCGACGCCTCCCGGTTGGATGTGGCGGCATTGTGGTCCCCGCGTAGCCGGGAAGAAGAACTACGGGTGCCGATTGGGGTGACCGCGACCGGGGAGCCGTTGTACTTCGATCTCAAGGATGAGGCCGAGGGCGGGATGGGTCCGCACGGGTTGATGATCGGCATGACCGGCTCGGGTAAGTCCCAAACTTTGATGGCGATCTTGTTGTCCTTGTTGACCACGCATTCGGCGGATCGGTTGATCGTGATCTACGCCGACTTCAAAGGGGAGGCCGGCGCCGACATCTTCCGGCACTTCCCGCAGGTCGTTGCGGTCATCTCGAACATGGCCGAAAAGAAATCCCTCGCCGATCGCTTCGCGGACACGTTGCGCGGTGAGGTCGCGCGGCGGGAGTTGTTGCTGCGTGAGGCGGGCCGCCGGGTTCAGGGCAGTGCGTTTAACTCGGTGACCGAGTATGAGGCCGCGATCGCCGCCGGTCATGACCTGGCGCCGATCCCGACGTTGTTCATCGTCGCCGATGAATTCACCTTGATGCTGGCCGATCATCCCGAGTACGCCGAATTGTTCGACTATGTGGCCCGTAAGGGACGCTCATTTCGCATCCATATCCTGTTCGCGTCGCAAACGTTGGATGTCGGCAAGATCAAAGACATCGACAAGAACACCTCCTACCGCATCGGGTTGAAAGTCGCCTCGCCCAGCGTGTCTCGCCAGATCATCGGGGTCGAGGACGCCTATCACATCGAGTCGGGCAAAGAACACAAAGGCGAAGGGTTTTTGGTGCCGGCCCCGGGTGCGGCCCCCATCAAATTCCGCAGTACTTATGTCGACGGGATCTATGACCCGCCCCGGCAATCACCGGCGGTGGTGATGCATGCCCTGCCGGAGCCGAAACTGTTCACCGCCGGTGCCGTCGATGCCGGTACGCAGACCACCGTCGTGGGCGAGGTCGACGAAGAGACCCTGGGTCCGCCGCGCAAGCTGATCGCCACCATCGGCGATCAGTTGGCCAACTACGGGCCGCAAGCCCCGGCATTGTGGTTGCCGCCACTGGATGACCCGATCCCGCTGGCGACCACGTTGGCTTCTGCCGGGATCGCCGAGCGGGCGTTGCGCTGGCCGCTGGGTCAGATCGACAAGCCCTTCGAGATGCGCCGCGACCCGCTGGTCTTCGATGCCCGCTCCGCGGCGGGCAACCTGCTCATCCACGGCGGCCCCAAATCAGGCAAGACCACGGCGCTGCAGACGTTCATCCTCTCCGCCGCGGCGCTGCATTCACCGCGGGAAGTCAGCTTCTACTGCCTCGATTACGGCGGCGGCCAACTGCGGGCCCTAGAAGAGCTGGCCCATGTGGGCAGTGTCGCCTCCGGGTTGGAGCCCGAGAAGATCCGGCGCACCTTCGGCGAACTCGAACAGTTGTTGACTGCGCGTCAGCAACGCGAAGCGTTCCGCGATGGCAGCATCGGCGCCCTCAACGACGGCTACGGCGAAGTCTTCTTGGTGATCGACAACCTGTATGCGTTCAGCCGGGATAACACCGATGCGTTCAACACCCGCAACCCGCTGCTGGCCAAAGTCACCGAACTGGTCAACGTCGGCCTGGCCTACGGCATCCACGTCGTGGTCACCACCCCGAGCTGGCTGGAAGTCCCGTTGGCCATGCGCGACGGCCTCGGCCTGCGCCTGGAACTGAAACTGCACGATGCCCGCGACAGCAACGTGCGGGTGGCCGGAGCGTTGACCCGTCCGGCTGAGGCGGTGCCGGCCAACCAACCCGGGCGTGGTCTGACCATGGCCGCTGAGCATTTCTTGATCGCCGCACCGGATCTGGCCCAGATCGAGGAGATCAACGCCCGCCATCCCGGGCTGGCCGCACCGCCGGTGCGGTTGTTGCCGACCAACCTGGCCCCCGAAGAAGTCGGGGTGCTCTACCCCGCGGTCGATCATGTGGTCATCGGGGTCCGCGAAGAGGACCTGGCCCCCGTGCAGGTGGACTTCACCACCAACCCGCTGCTGCTGGTGCTCGGGGACGCCAAATCCGGCAAAACCACCCTGCTGCGCCACATCATCCGCACCGTGCGCGAGCACTCCAGCGCCGATCAGGTCGCGTTCACCGTCATCGACCGCCGTTTGCACCTCGTCGATGAACCCCTCTACCCCGACAATGAGTACACCGCGAACATCGACCGGGTCACCCCGGCCATGCTCGGCCTCTCCGCGTTGATCGGCTCCCGCCGGCCCCCCGCAGGCCTATCGGCAGCGGATCTGGCCTCCTGGAGCTATGACGGCCACACCCACTACCTGATCATCGACGACGTCGACGCCATCCCCGACACCCCGGCCCTGACCGGCCCCCACGCCGGGCAACGACCATGGACCACCCTGATCGAACTGCTCTCCCAAGCAAACGATCTCGGACTACGGGTCATCGTCACCGCACGCGCCACCGGCTCAGCACACGCCTTAATGACCAACCCACTACTGCGACGACTCAACGACCTGCAAGCCACCACCCTCATGCTCTCCGGCAACCCCGCCGACAGCGGCAAAATCCGCGGCCAACGCTTCGCACGCCTACCCGCAGGACGCGCAATCCTCCTAACCGACAACGACGAACCCACCTACCTACAACTAGTCAACCCGCAATTCAGCCAAACCTTGACGCGCTGACGCGTATCGAATTACGGAAGGGGAAATTGTCATGACGCTCAATGTGGTTCCGGAAGGTCTCGCCGCCGCCAGTGCAGCGGTCGAGGCATTGACCGCCCGTCTGGCGGCAGCGCAGGCCAGCGCCGCCCCGCTGATCACCGCGGTGGTTCCACCAGCCGCCGACCCGGTGTCGCTGCAGACCGCTGCCGGTTTCAGCGCGCAGGGCAGTGAGCACGCCGCGGTGGCGGCGCAGGGCGCCACTGAGTTGGGCCGCGCCGGTGTCGGTGTCGGTGAGTCTGGTGTCAACTACGCCGCCGGTGACGCGGCGGGCGCCTCGACGTATTTCTTGGGCACGCGCGGCTGATGATTTCCGCCCCGGTCTGGATCGCCTCCCCGCCGGAGGTGCATTCAGCATTGCTGAGCAGCGGCCCCGGACCGGGTCCGTTGCTGTCGGCTGCCGGGGTGTGGAATTCATTGAGCGTCGAATACGCCTCAGTGGCAGACGAACTCACCGCGCTGCTCGGGGCGGTGCAGACCGGCGCATGGCAGGGACCCAGCGCCGAGCAGTACTTGGCCGCGCACGCGCCGTATCTGGCGTGGCTGGGCCAGGCCAGCGCGGACAGTGCCGGGGTAGCCGCGCAGCATGAGGTGGCCGCCACGGCGTACACCAGCGCACTGGCGTCGATGCCGACACTGGCCGAACTGGCCACCAATCACATGACGCACGGGGTGCTGGTAGCCACCAACTTCTTCGGGATCAACACGATCCCGATCACGCTCAACGAAGCCGACTATGTCCGGATGTGGATCCAGGCAGCCACCACCATGAGCACCTATCACGCGGTGTCCGGTGCGGCCCTGGCGTCGGCGCCGCGGCCGGTGGAGGCCCCTCCGGTGGTCAAGTCCGATTCGGCCTTGCCCGCCGACGACACTTCCTCGGGGGGCATCGGGGACTTCTTCACCCGGCTGTTCGAACAGCTCGGCCAGCTCCTGGCCAACCCGATCGGGGTGATCCGGGAGATCCTGAGCACGCCCGGCGCCCTGGTGACCTGGTTCCCCTTGCTGTTCTTCATCGCGTACGAGGCCTTCTTCATCCCGTTCGGCTTCACCTTCTGGGGAGTGATGCTCGGCGCGACGATCATGGTGCCGATCGTCCTGGGCGTCGGGCTCGCCTACCTGGCCGACCTCCTGGGCGGGGACTGGACTATGGACGCGGTCGCCAAGCCGGCGCCGGGTCCGGCCGCCCCATCGCCCGATCGGCCGACCGTCGCGGTGGCGGGCTTTGGGCCCGGGATCGCCACACCCGGTGCGGCGAGTGTTCCGGCAGCGCCGCCCGCCCCGGCGGCGGCACCTCCCGCTCCGGCAGCCGGGGCGATGGGCTTCGGCTACCTGGTCGGAGGGGGCGACCCGGGTACCGGACTCGGCCCGACCCTGACCGACCGCAACAAGGCGCAGGCACCGTCGTCACGGGTGCCCGCTGCCGCGGCGGCGGTGAGCAGCTCAGCCCGGGAAAGATCTCGGGCGCGGCGGCGGCGTCGCGCTGTCCTGCACGACCACGCCGACGAGTTCATGGACATGAATTCCGGTCCTGCAACCGATCCCGCCGGGGAGACGCCGTCCACGGCTGGATCGGACCGCGGCACCGGGCCGCTCGGATTCACCGGAACGGTGGAAAAGCGTGCCGGCAGTGCGGCATCCGGGTTGACCACCTTGACCGGTGACGGATTCGGCGGCGGCCCGAATATGCCGATGTTGCCCGATACCTGGAGCGATAAAGAACTTGGCGACTCCGCTGGGGAGTCGGAATCGGAACCGAAGTAGAAGTCAGGAAAGGAGTGCGGGGATGAGTATGTTGGATGCGCATATTCCGCAGTTGGTGGCGTCGGAGTCGGCGTTTGGTGCCAAGGCGGCGTTGATGCGGTCGACGATGGCGCAGGCG
>NZ_JRMM01000139.1:0-10795 GCF_000972905.1 Mycobacterium sp. UM_Kg27 | reverse complement strand
CACCCCAACACCGGCAACGACACACCCCGAACGTGTCCGCCCAGTTCAACCCCGGTCCCGAAACCCCACCACCCCAGGGGACTTACCCGTTCGAGCTTGGGACCTCCGTGACACGGGGGTTGCCGGACTCGTCGATGTCGATGCCCACCGACCGGACGTTAATTCACTTACTTGTCCCTCCGGTTGGATCTCCGCAAATTCGCGATCTCAACCCTCAACCCTGGGGGCCGATAGGGGTGATGTGGTTGCTCAGTACCGGTCCGGAGTTGTTTGGGGGAGTGGCATTCTCGGGCGGCGGGGGCAGCGGGGCCGGGTCAGGCATGTGTCCTGGCTCGTCGGGCAGAACGTTGTCGGCGCGGACCTGGTAAGTCTCTTGGCTTGATATGTGGGTGCTGACCCAGCCACCGGGGTAATACGTGCAGTTGCTGTAGTACCCGCTGTTAGAGCAGCGGCTGGTCGCGTTCTCATAGTGGGCGGGAATCCCGATGATCCGGTCGCGTGTCCAATAGCCGTCTGGGCGGATCGGCGAATCGCAGATGACACGCGTCTCTCTGCCCAGAAACCCCCAGGGTCGGGAATCGCAGTTGGCGGGGATGTCGGCGCGAGCGACCGGCGGATTGTGGGCGCCCACGAAGGCAACTGCGCCGAAGGCGGCGATGGCGATGATTGATCTGGAGATCGGATGAGTAGACATGGGGAAGTAATCCTTCGAACTCGGCTTACAACAACACACGTTCTGGCGCGTCAGGCAAACAGTAGTTCACCCGGTGTTCACCTTAGCGTTACTTTTCGTTCACCGCGATTCGAAGGCGGACGGCGAGCATTACTGCTGATAGAGCCTCGTAGGCGGTTCTCGCCACGACTCCTGGCAACACGCGATGCCGTCGGCTATCGCAGAAGGGCTCGGATCGGCGAGCGAGCCGACCGGCGCGGCGCTAGGGGTGTGTCACGACGTAGGTCGGGTTGGTCAGCTCGGCACGGAGTTCTGCGAGGTCGAAAGGGCGATCCAGCCGGGCGCGTAGCACCTTGGGCTCGATCAGCATGTCGATCTCGGCTGTCTGTCGGGCGATCAGTCGCCCGATCAGCGGGTAGATACGGCGCATGATCGCCCGCTCGCCCGACGTGCAGCGCGATGCGCAGTAACCGACATGGCCGATTTCGTCGGTCAAAATCTCGCTATAGAGCAGTTCGATGCGTTCGGCGACTTCGGGCTCGTCGGCGAACAGCGCAGTGCCGGCGCGACGTAACTCGTCGAACATGATGCAGCCGGCCATCTCGGCCGCGCCGACGAACAGAAAACCGAGTCGCTCGGGGACGAATACGCCGGTCTTGACGAACTGTCGCATGACGAATCGCGGTGGAACAACTTGGAATGGCAGGCCGAATACGTCGAGCGCGTAGGCCAACAGTCTGGTGTGGTAATGCTCTTCGAGTTCGAGGTAGACGTTCTCGGGTGGCCGGTTGTCGTCACTGTTGCGCCCGTAAGTCTCGCCGAGTCCGACGCCGAAACGTTCTGCCTGATTGAGTTTGGCGGTTGCCAGCAGGAACAGCATGGTTTGGTCCAGGGCGCGATCGGGTCGCCGGCTGCGTAGGTTGCGAAGAAACGTCTTTCGGTCAACGGCTTTCGCTGACCGAACCGGATTGGCTTCGAGTCGACCGAAGAACTCCTCGCGGTTGGCCAACCGCCGATTCAACAGGTCCGCTTCTCCATCGCGCTGGCGCAAGTAGTCGCGGTATCCGTCAATTCCGGTGCCGTTCATCGGATCTCCATTCCCTTGACGATCATTGATACGTACCGATTCAGCAGTGTCGGATCGTGGGCTCCGGTGGATAACAGGGCGAAAAGACCGGTGAGGAAGAACGTTCCGAGTTCCGCGGCGTCGCTTTGCTGGGGAACTTGGTTGGCGGCCTGCGCTCGCACGATGAGGTCTACCACGAATTCCGCGAGCGGGTGCTGCCTCAATTCGTTCTCGACGGGGCGGGTGGAGGAGAAATGCAGGCCGAGCATGTCTTGGAATACCTCTGCTCCCAAACGGTGCTTGGCGCGCAGGACGTAATGGACGAGTCGGGAAAGAACCGACGTCAGATCGCCTTCGGCATCACCGAGTTCGCTGATGATCCGCGTCTCCTCGTTGTGTTCGACCTCGATCAGGACGTGTTCCTTGGTCGGAAAGTGGAAGTAGAACGTGCCCCGGGCCACGCCTGCTGCGGTGGCGATGGCGCTGACGTCAGCGCCGGCCAGTCCGTGCTGGCGGATCTCCGACACCGCGGCCTCAAACAGTCGCGACCTCGTCTCGAGTCGACGGGCCTCCCGGACGCCGGAGGCTGCCGATCGCGTCTTCTTGGGGACCCTGGCGGTCGTCATCTTCGAACGCTACCAGTAATTACTGACGACCGTCAATGACGATCGTCAGCGATTATGTGGTGTGGGTGGGTCGTGCGCCCTTTGGAACCGGCTGACGAGCGCACTGCGCGACAAGGGCCTTGCCGCAACGGAGGGACTCACCCCGCAAGGCAGGCGCTGGCAGAGGTCGAGCGTGACGACCCGATCCGCGCGCCGCCGCTGACCCAGGCCGTCGTGGCCGCGGGCGAGATCCCGCTTGGTTCGCCGATGGGCCTAGATCTTCGCCCCCCTCGACCGGCGGTGAGCGATAGGATTTTCGACGTGGCTCAGTCCCGTCGGCCGGTCATGTCCTCTTATGAGCGCAAGCAATGGGACGCGCTGCTGGAGGCGGCCACCGGCGCCGAACCGCCCGGATGGTTCGAAGGACTGAACCAGGGCATCGCCGATCGCGCCAAAGGCGTGGTCTCCCAAGTCCGCTCCGGGGTCGAGCGGGTCCCGGGCGTCACCGCGGCAATCGGCAAGTTGGACCAGGTCACCACCAAGGCGTTGGAAGCCTTGCACACCGTGCTGGTCGAGCGCGGGCTCAATTCGGTCAAACCGGCCAACGTCTTTGCGATGTTCGCCGATGAGGGCCTCACGGTGCGGTCCTACAGCGAGGTCAAGAACCTCGACCTGAAGCACTGCGACCACTCGGTCCCGCGCCGCAAGGAACGCTACGTTGCCCTGGCCATTGCCGAAGGCGCGGCGTCCTCGCTGGCGGTGACCGGTACGGCGGTGACCAGCGCGGTCACCGGCGGCACGACCATGACCGTCGCCGCCTCGGCCGTCGTGGCGGACGTGACCGCGGTACTGGTCGGCATGGGCCGGATCGTGGCATTGGTTGCGGCGCATTACGGTTACGACGTCCGCGAGCCCGACGAGCAGGCGTTCGCATCAGGGGTGATCGCCTATTCCTCCGCCGGCAACTCCGCGGAGAAGACCGCCGCCTTGGCGTCGCTGTCGCGTCTGACCCAGCAGATGATGCGGCAGGAGACGTGGCACCAACTACAGCCGCAGCAGGCGGACAACGTGATCAGTCAGGTCTCCATGGCGCTCGGCTTCCGCTTGGCCAAACGCAAGCTGGCGCAGGCAGTTCCGATCTTGGGTGCGGTGGTCAACGGCGGGCTCAACGCACGCATTGCCCAGCAGACCTTCGAACGCGCCCAGCAGGCCTACCGGCTGCGTTTCCTCACCGAGAAGTATGACCTGGACGCCGGGCTGTGGGAGCCGGCGGTGATCTCCGACGGCGATGTCGACATCCCGCTGATCGACGAGATACTCGACCGGTCCGCTCATCGGTTCCAACCCGGCGACTAAGACCTCCAGCAGCTGAACCGGCGAATCAGTGCAGGGTGTCAGGGCACAGTTCATGCTGCGCGATGTCGATCACCGGGCGCAGGTTGACAGTCAGATCGTCGACCATCGACGGTCCGCCGAATGACGGGCGACGCACGTAATCGTTGACGACCTGATCGACCGAGGAGCCGCTGCGAAGCTGGTTGCAGAACCGGTGTCCGGCCGACAGGCGCGCGTTGGGCGGACCGGACTTGAAGACACCGTTGGCGTCGAGTGCCGCGAGATAGCTCGCGTCGTCGGCGAAGGCCGGTGCACTGCCGAGTAAGGCGATGGCGGCGCTCCCGACGAACACGGCTGCACCCAGAATCCGATTCATACCGGCGATGCTAAGCGATCAGGGGTCGAAAGAACGTTGACTCTGCGTCCATGGCGGAGAAGTGCCCGAGTGCACCCCGCCATGGACGCAGAGTCAAAAGGAATTAAATGATGCCCAGCGCGGTCATCGCGTCGGCGACCTGGATGAAGCCGGCGATGTTGGCGCCCAGCACATAGTTGCCGGGGGCGCCGTACTCGTCGGCGGTGACCAGGCAGCGGTGGTGGATGCTCTGCATGATCGCGGCCAGGCGCTGCTCGGTGTACTCGAAGCTCCACGAGTCGCGCGACGCGTTCTGCTGCATCTCCAGTGCGCTGGTGGCCACACCACCGGCGTTGGCCGCCTTGCCCGGGGCCACCGTCACACCGGCGTCACCGAACAACTTGACGGCCTCCGGGGTACACGGCATGTTGGCGCCCTCGGCGACGATCTTGCAGCCGTTTTTGGCCAGCGTGGCGGCGTGGTTGCCGTCCAGCTCGTTCTGGGTGGCCGAAGGAAGCGCGATCTGGCAGGGCACGTCCCAGATGGAGCCGTCGCTGACGAACTGCGTCGCCCCGCCGCGGGCCTTGGCGTAGGCCTCGATCCGCTCGCGCTTGACCTCTTTGATCTCCTTGAGCAGCTCCAGGTCGATGCCCTTTTCATCGACGATGTAGCCGCTGGAGTCCGAAGCGGCCACCACGGTGCCCCCGAGCTGGTGGATCTTCTCGATGGCGTAGATCGCCACGTTGCCCGAGCCGGACACCACGGCCCGCTTGCCCTCGAAGGAGTCCTTGGAGGTCTTGAGGATTTCGTCGGCGAAGAACACCGCGCCGTACCCGGTCGCCTCGGTGCGGACCTGCGACCCGCCCCAGCTCAGGCCCTTGCCGGTCAGCACGCCCGACTCGTAGCGGTTGGTGATGCGCTTGTACTGGCCGAACAGGTAGCCGATCTCACGACCGCCCACGCCGATGTCACCGGCCGGCACGTCGGTGTACTCGCCCAGGTGGCGGTAGAGCTCGGTCATGAAGGACTGGCAGAACCGCATGATCTCGTTGTCGGAGCGGCCCTTGGGGTCGAAGTCCGACCCGCCCTTGCCGCCGCCGATGGGCAGGCCGGTCAGGGAGTTCTTGAAGATCTGCTCGAAACCGAGGAACTTGATGATGCCCAGGTACACCGAGGGGTGGAACCGCAGGCCGCCCTTGAAGGGGCCCAAGGCCGAGTTGAATTCCACCCGGAAACCGCGGTTGATCTGCACGTCGCCCTTGTCGTCCAGCCACGGCACCCGGAAGATGATCTGGCGCTCGGGCTCGCACATCCGCCGGATGACGGCGCGGTCTACGTACTCGGGGTGCTTGGTCACCACCGGGCCGAGGCTGCTGAGCACCTCGAAAACGGCCTGGTGGAACTCGGCCTCACCGGGGTTGCGCCGGAGCACCTCTTCGTAGATGTCGTGCAGCTTCGGATTCAGTTCGGTCATATTGGATGATCTCTTCCTCGCGTGTCGCAGTCAGCGGCCACAGGCTAGCGGCCAGAATCGCTAACGCCGAATCCTGGCCGTTACATCGTTGTTAAATCATTAACATTTGCGGGGCGCCGGTTAACCTAAGTTGGCGGACTAGGGGCGGAGCACTTCGATGGCGATGTCGCGGCGGGACCCGATTACCGCAGCGTCCGATGGAGCGCTACCCGCCGCTGACCTCGCCGAGATGGCGATCTTCGCCGGATGCTCCGCGGCTGATCTGGCTCCGCTGGCCGCCGGATTGCGTCCCCTGCAGGCACCCATCGGTGCCGAACTGATGCGGCAAGGCGAGCAGGCGCTGTCATTCCTCCTGATCTCATCGGGATCAGCCCAGGTCAAGCATATCGGCGACGACGGTGCCGTGGTAGTCAACGAGGTGGCGGCCGGCATGGTGGTCGGGGAGATCGCGCTGCTGCGCAAGGGCCTGCGAACCGCCACTGTCACCACCTCGACGCCGCTGACCGGCTGGATCGGCGACGAGCAGGCCTTCCACGCGATGGTGCATGTGCCCGAGGTCATGGGACGGCTGGTGCGCATCGCGCGCCAGCGCTTGGCCGCCTACCTCACCGCAGTGCCGATCCGGGCTCGTGACGGCACCGAACTGTTGCTGCGGCCGGTGCTGCCCGGCGACAGCGCGCGAACCGTGACGGGCCATGTCGAGTTCTCCGGCGAGACGCTCTACCGGCGGTTCCAGACCACCCGGATACCGAACCCGGCGCTGATGCACTACCTGTTCGAGGTCGACTACGTCGATCACTTCGTCTGGGTGATCACTGAACTCGACGGCTCGTTCGTCGCCGACGGTCGGTTCGTCCGCGATCCGGAGAATCCGACGTTCGCCGAGATCGCCTTCATCGTCGGCGACAGTTACCAGGGCCGCGGCATCGGTACCTATCTGATGGGAGCGGTGGCCGTGATCGCGCGGCTCGAAGGCATTGAGAAGTTCACCGCGCGGGTCCTGTCGGAGAATGCGCCCATGCGCGCCATCCTCGATCATCTGGGCGCCTACTGGGAGCGCGACGATCCGGGCGTCGTCACCACCGTGCTCGATGTGCCTGGCGAGGAGCAGTTGCCGTTCGGCCGCGCGATCGCCGATCAGATCAAAGAGGTTGGCCGCCAAGCGATCCAAGCTGTGGGGTAACCGCTGCCAACGCCGCAGGTCGCGTTGGGTAAATTGGCTGCGATGTTGACCCTTCGCGCGGTACTGGCCATCGGCTGCGTCTGTTTGCTTGCCGCTTGCAGCTCCAGCCCCGCCGAGGTGTCCGCCGACATCGGCAAGGTAGTCGAGCTCAGGTCGTCATTCGGCCCGGAATTCGAGGCCAAGGCCGTCCCACGCACCGGGATCGACCCCAAGCTGCTGGCGGGCACCGCGTTGCCCTCGGGCCTGACCTTCGATCCCGCCGACTGCTCGAAGTTCGCCATAAGCCAGCAGCTGCCGCAGGGTGTGCAGGGCAACATGGCCGCCGTTGCCGCCGAAGGCCAGGGCAACCGGTTCATCACCATCGCCCTGGAGACCTCCGAGCCGGTTTCAGTCAATGAGCCGGGCCGCACCTGCCGGCGGATCGGCTTCTCCGGGGGTGCGATGCGCGGCTTGATCGAGACCGTCGACGTGCCGCACATCGACGGGGTGAAGACCCTGGGTGTGCACCGGGTGATCGAAGCCGTCGCCGGGGGCAAGCCCCGCGTCGGTGAGCTGTACAACTACTCGGCCTACTTCGGGCCCTACCAGGTGCTGGTCACCGCCAACTCGCTGGTGCGGCCGGGCGAGCCCATCGCCCCGGTAGACACCGCCCGTGCCCGCGAGCTGTTGGTGGCCGCGGTCGACGCGATCCGGAACTAGCGCGTTCGCTCAGCGCACGCCGCGCGGGCGGAACTGAATGCTGATCCGCGGGCCGGTGGGCGTGGCCGTCTTGGGAATGGAGTGCTCCCAGGTCCGCTGGCACGAGCCGCCCATCACCACCAGGTCGCCGTGGTGTTGCGCCAAGCGCAGGGCCGCGCCGCCCCCGCGTGGGCGCAGGGCCAGCGTGCGGGTGGCGCCGACGCTGACGATCGCGACCATGGTGTCCTGGCTGGCGCCGCGGCCGAGGGTGTCGCCGTGCCAGGCCACGCTGTCGCCGCCGTGGCGGTAGAGGCACAGCCCCGCCGTGGTGAACGGCTCGCCGAGTTCCCCGGCGTAGATGTCGTTCAACCGGCGGCGCAGCTTGGCGATCACCGGGTGCGGCGCTTCGCCGGTCGCCAGGTCGTGGAAGCTCACCAATCTCGGGACATCGAGCACCCGGTCATACATCCGGCGGCGTTCGGCCCGCCACGGAATCACCGACTGCAGCTCGCTGACCAGTTCGCTGCTTTCCTCCGAGAGCCAGCCCGGCCGAACGTCGAGCCAGGCGCCCTCACCGAGTTGTCGGCGTTCGCTGAGGTCGAACAGCGACTCCTGTACCGGTATCGCCACGCCCGCAGTTTATCGCACACCCGTTCGATTCGTCGAGATTGCGTCTACGGCTGTTCGCGGCCCGATTTCACGACCCAGTACGCAATCTCAACGGCTGGCCGCGGCGGGCGAACGCCTCCGACAGCCGATGCAGGATGAAACTCTGGCTATGTTCGGCCACCACCTGCAGGTCTATCCACCCCTGGCCGTAGAGCAGCTCAGCACGCCCGATGCCGTGGACGTACTGCGCTCGATCCGTGCTGTGGTGTTTGCCCTCGTAATCCAGGCCGATCTTCGTCTCGTCGTACCCCATGTCGATGAAGGCGTTGTTGAAGCCATCGCTCACCCGGATCTGTGTCCTGGGCCGCGGAAGCCCCGCGTCGATGAGCAGAAGCCGCAGCCAGATCTCTCTGGGCGATTCGCCGCCGGGGTCCATCAGGTCGAGTGCACGTATTGCCCGACGCAATCCGCGCGCCTTGCGATGCCGCTCGATCAGCACCAGGACGTCGCGAGCCTGAACACCGGTGGCACGGCTCAACGAATCGAGGTGCCGCACGGCCAGGTCGCGGGGTAGATGCCGGCCGAGGTCCAGCGCCGTACGCGCCGGACTGGTCACCAGCATCCCGTCGACGTCGACCAGCTCGTCGGCGTCGATGCGTTCGTTGCGCACGATGATTCCCGTCGGTGGCCGGCCGTTGCGCCAGATCATCTCGATCGGCGTAGCCGCGTCGATCCACCGGGCGCCGTGCAGTGCCGCCGCGGCACGGCCCGCGATCACGCCCCTGCGCCCCGACCACAGCCAGGCGCCCACGGTACGGGCGCGCAATGTCGGTGACGCCTCCTTTGGCAGGTAGACGTCGGGGAAGAGCGCGGAGTAGTTCCACCGCAGGGTGCCGCGAGTGAGGCCGCCGGCGAGCGCCTCGGTTCCCTTGAACACCTCGAACATGGGTCGATGGTGGTGAGGAGCACCGACATCTAGAGGCCCGCGCGTTCAGATTGCGCGCAGGGCTGTGGATAAGTTCCGCCCGCAGCCCTGCGCGCAATCTCACGCGACGAAGGACGCGACGACGCACGCGGCGACGCTGCTACGACCAGCTGGGCAGCCAGATCTCCATGTTCCAGGTGGCCGGGGAGATCGGCACCCCGGTCAGAATCGGATACAGCCAGGCGAAGTTGGTCAGCACCAGCGCCACGTAGCCCGCCACCGCAAGCAGACCGAGCGCCCACCGCTCCTCGGTACGGGTTCTGCCGTTGTTGATGATGTCGACGCAGATCAGGGCCAGCAGCATCGCCAGAAACGGCGCCATCGGCACCGCGTAGAAGAAATACATCTGCCGGCCGATGCCGGCGAACCAAGGCAGCCAACCAGCGCAGTAGCCCGTCAGCGCCGCGGCGTAGCGCCAGTCGTGGCGCACCAGGCTGCGCCACAATGCGTAGCCCAGCACCGGCACGGCCAGCCACCACATCGCCGGCGTGCCCACCAGCATCACCGCCTTGACGCAGGACTGCGCGCCGCAGCCGGGCACGTCGTGCTGGTCGATCGCATAGAGCACCGGGCGCAGCGACATCGGCCACGTCCACGGCTTGGACTCCCACGGGTGGTGGTTGCCGGCGGCGTTCGTCAGCCCGGCATGGAAGTGATACGCCTGGTAGGTGTAGTGCCACAGCGAGCGCAGCGCGTCGGGAATCGGGAACCGACTCTCGAAGCCGATCGACTGGCCGACTTCATGGCGGTCCACGCCGGTCTCGGAGGCGAACCATGGCGTGTACGACGCCAGATACACCCCGAACGGGATGAGCGCGAACACATACGCCGTGGGACCGACGTCGCGGCGCAGCGTCCCCAGCCAAGGCCGCCGCACCCGGTACTGCCGGCGGGCGGCCACGTCGAACGCCAGCGACATCGCCGCGAAGAACACCACGAAGTACAGGCCGGACCACTTGGTGGCGCAGGCCAAGCCGAGCAGCACCCCGGCGCCGAAGCGCCACCAGCGCACCCCGAGTCGAGGGCCCCACGGGGTTGCGCCGCAGCGGCCTTCCGTCAGCACGGTATGCATCCGCATCCGCACCTGGTCGCGGTCGACGATCAGTGCCCCGAACGCGGCCACCACGAAAAACGTCAGGAAGCCGTCCAGCAGCGCCGTGCGCGCGGCGACGAAGCTGACCCCGTCGCCCACCAGCAGCAGCCCGGCGATCCCGCCGGCCAGCGTCGAGCGGGTCATGCGCCGCACGATCCGCACCAGCAGCGCTATTGCCAGCACGCCGAGCAGTGCGCTGGTGAACCGCCAGCCCAGCCCGTTGTAGCCGAACAGCGCCTCACCGATCGCGATCAGCTGCTTGCCCACCGGCGGGTGCACCACCAGGCCGTAGCCGGGATTGTCCTCGACCCCGTGGTTGTGCAGCATCTGCCAGGCCTGCGGCGCGTAGTGCTTCTCGTCGAAGATCGGGGTGCCGGCGTCGGTCGGCGTGTAGAGGTTGGAAAACCGGGTCACCGCGGCCAACAGCGTGACTGCCGCGGTGACGGCCCAGCCCCGGACCCGGTCGGTCGGGCCGAAATCGGCGACCGGCACCAGCAGCCCCGGGCTGATCACCGGAGCAGAGCGCTCCGGCACGGCCGCGGGCCTGGTAGCGGTCGGAGCGCTCATTCCGACGATCGTAGGCTGTGCGCCATGCCCGATGGTCGATTGCTGCTGGGTGCCACCCCGTTGGGCCAGCCCGGTGACGCGTCGTCGCGGCTGGTCGAAGCGCTGCGTACCGCTGATGTCGTGGCCGCCGAGGACACCCGCCGGGTGCGGACGCCTGTCTCTTATACACATC
>NZ_JRMM01000138.1:0-10962 GCF_000972905.1 Mycobacterium sp. UM_Kg27 | reverse complement strand
CGGCAGCGTCAGATGTGTATAAGAGACAGGTCCAACGCCGATGTCAGCCCGCTGATTTGGCTGTGCGCGTGCATTTCCGTCGTCATCTTCGCCTATGGTTCGGCCCGATCCTGGCAGGCCAAAGCCGCATGGTTCACCAGCAGCAAACGGTCGGCGGCCGAACCCAATCCCCCTCAAGCCCTGTCGTGAGAGCATCCGATGACGTCCGGAACCATTGTCAGCACCTTGGTAGTCGTCGCCTATAGCCTCTGGGTTCGCCGCGACACCTGGTGGACGCGCTGGGAGAACGCCGCCACCTTCGCGTTAGCACTGGAAGCCTGTGCGCTGCTACTGATGTCGCCGTGGGCCGGGGTCAAGCTCGGCCCGGTGCTGCACAACGGGCTCGGGGTGTGGAACGTTCAGCAGATGATCGGGCACCTGTGCCTGATCCTGGCGGTGACGGCGAACATCTATCACATGCTGGTGCGCCTCGCCGATCCCGTTCAAGTGCGGTTCATCATGCGCCGCCAGCTGATGATCCCGATCTGGCTGGGCATTGCCGTGATGGTGCCGGCCTACCTGCGTTCCGACCAGGACTACCAACCCGATGTGTTCGCCGCACCCCGCACCGACACCTGGATGACGGTGTACCAATTGGTCGGCTGCGCCCTGGTGATCTACCTCAGTGGCTATGTCACCCGGCTGATGCTGGCGCTGCGGCACGATCCGCGCGCCAAATCCACCATCGACCTCTACCTCGTCTCGATGGCGTTCGCCACCGCCGCATGCCTGATCGTTCTCGCGTCGACGTGGGTCGACGGGGACAACGCCAGCAGCGGGATCTGGCTCTGTATCTGTTTGGCGGTGGGCACTTTCGCCTACGGGTCCGCGCGATCCTGGCAGGCCAAGAGCTCCTGGTTCACCGCCAACGGCGACGAGAAGGTGATCGGCGCACAATGACACCTGCGTTCATCGTGGCCACCGCAGCGATGGTCACCTACTGCCTGTGGGTTCGGCGCGACACCTGGTGGTCGCGCTGGGAGGTCGGCGCCACCTTTGCCATCGCGATGGAGGGGCTCGCGCTGATCTTGTTGACGCCGTGGGCGGGCACCGAACTGGGCCCGCCGCTGCACAGCGTCACCGGACTGTGGAACGTCCAGCAGGTACTCGGATGGCTGTGCCTGATCGCCGGCATAGTCGGCAACATCTATCACATGCTGGTGCGGCTCACCGATCCCGCGCACGTGTGGCCGATCATGCGCAAGCATCTGCTGGTGCCGGTGGGCTCGGGTGTCGTGGTGGTACTGATGGCCTTCTTCAACACCGACCGAGGTTTCCAGCCAGATTTGTTCGCCGCTCTGGGCGGTGATCACTGGGTGACCGTCATCGAGGTGGCGAACGCCGCCCTGGTGCTGTTCCTAAGCGCCTATGTCGCGCGGCTGATGTTGTCGCTGCGGAAGGACCCACGAGCCAGGACAACGCTCATGCTGTACCTGGCGGCAATGACTTTCGCGGCAGTGGCCTGTGTCGCGGCGGTCATCTCGATCTGGTTCGGCGGCTATGCCGGCACTGTCATCTGGATCGGCGTCTGCCTGTCTGTGGGCACCTTCGCCTATGGCCTGGCGCGGTCCTGGCGGGCCAAGAGGGCCTGGTTCGCGCCGGACACCTCGGCGCCGCGCAGCGATAGACGCAGCGGCCGGTCCTAGCCGAAGGCGGGTGGCGACGCCTGCGCTGTCGAGTTCGGCCCAATTCGAGAGATGCCGCGGCCGGAGCGGCCACAACCGGCAAGACCCGGCCCACCACACAGAAAAGCCCCGGCCGCAGCCGGGGCACTCTGTCACAATGTGCGCCCGAAGGGATTCGAACCCCCAACCTTCTGATCCGTAGTCAGATGCTCTATCCGTTGAGCTACGGGCGCCTGTCTTCAGTTGTCGGTCGAGCAAGCCCGGCCGTTGCGGAGGCGAGAGGATTTGAACCTCCGGTCCCCCGTAAAGGGGACAACTCATTAGCAGTGAGTCCCATTCGGCCGCTCTGGCACGCCTCCCGAACTCGTTGAGGGTACCGGATCACTCCCCCAGTTCTGAAACGCGGGGGCGTAGGCCGCCAACGACACACATATGCTGTGGTCCGTGACCGCCAGACTGCGCCCGGAGATCGCCGCGCTGCCGGCCTATGTCGAGGGCAAGTCGGTCCCAGGATCGATCAAACTCGCCAGCAACGAGACGGTGTTCCCCCCGTTGCCGAGCGTGGCCAAAGCCGTCGAAGCCGCCCTGGCCACCACCAACCGCTATCCGGACAACGGCTACGCCGCCCTGCGCACCCGACTGGCCGAGCACGTCGGGTTCGGCCGGGAGCACGTGGCGGCCGGCTGCGGATCGGTGAGCCTGTGCCAGCAACTCATCCAGATCAGCGCCGGAGCCGGCGACGAGGTGGTGTTCGGCTGGCGCAGCTTCGAGATCTATCCGCTGCAGGTCCGCACCGCCGGCGCCGTTCCGGTGCAGGTGCCGCTGCGCGAGCACACCTACGACCTGGACGCGATGCTGGCCGCGGTCACCGAGCGCACCCGGCTGATCTTCGTCTGCAACCCGAACAACCCGACGTCCACCGTCGTCGACCCCGACGCGCTGGAGCGGTTCGTCGCCGCGGTGCCACCGCACATCCTGATCGCCATCGACGAGGCCTACGTGGAGTACATCCGCGACTGCCTGCTGCCCGACAGCCTGGGACTGGTCCGGCGCTACCCGAATGTGGTTGTGCTGCGCACGTTTTCAAAAGCCTACGGGCTGGCCGGTCTGCGCCTGGGCTACGCGGTCGGCGATCCGGAGATCATCACCGCACTGGGCAAGGTCTACGTGCCGTTCACGGTGTCCAGCGTGGCGCAGGTCGCAGGAATCGCCTCCCTGGACGCCGCCGAGGAGCTGATGGCCCGCACCGATGCGGTGGTTGCCGAGCGGGCCCGGGTGTCGGCCGCACTGCGTCAAGCCGGGTTCGAGTTGCCGGATTCGCAGTCCAACTTCGTGTGGTTGCCCCTGGCCGAGCGCACCGCCGACTTCGTGGCCGCCGCTGCGGCGGCGCGCATCGTCGTCCGCCCCTACGGACAAGACGGAGTCCGGGTGACCATCGGCGCGCCGGAGGAGAACGACGCGCTGTTACGGTTCGCACAGACGTACCGCTGAGGAGGAACTGACATGCACGCGACCGCGACTGCCACCGTCGCCGCATCTGCGGCTCAGGTGTGGGCGGTGCTCTCCGACTACGAGGGCATGTCCAGCTGGGCCCCCGGACTCAAGATCACCGTGATCCGGCCGGGCACACCCGAGCCCCACGGCGTCGGCGCCCAGCGTCGCATCCAGGCGGTGCCCGGTATGGCGCCGCTGGTGGAGGAGATCATCGCGTTCGAACCCGATCAGCGGCTGAGCTACCGGGGCGTCTCGGGTATTCCTTTCCGCAACTACGTCGGCAACGTGGCCCTGCGGTCGACCGGATCCGGCACCGAGATCAGCTACACCGTCAGCGCCGACAACCGCCTGCCCGGGGTGGCCGCGGTGCTGGCGAAGGGACTGCTGTTCGGCCTCAAGCGGGCCGTGAACAAGGCCGCCTGAGAGGATCTGCAGCATGAGTGAGGAACTGGCCCGCGAGACGTTCAATGCGCTCAAGGAGCGCACCGACCAGATCCCCGACGCCGAGATCGACGCGTTCTGGGCGACGCTGCCACCGGCCACCGTCGAGCAGATGATCGGCGAGTGGCGAGGCGGGGAGTTCGTCACCGGCCACAAGATGAACGGGCTGCTGGACAAGGCCCGCTGGTTCGGCAAGACGTTCAATTCGATCACCGACGTGCAGCCCCTGGTCTGTCTGGACGAAGACGGCAACAAGTTCTCCAACACCCAACTCGGTAAGGGCGAGGCGAGCCTGTGGGCCGAGGAGTTCCGCGGCGAGGTGGTGGCGACCATGGTCTACGACGGTCAGCCCACCCATGACCACTTCAAGCGGGTCGACGACAACACCGTGCTGGGCATCATGAACGGCAAGGGCGGCGTGTTGGATAACGGCCGGTACTTCTACTTCTACCTCGAGCGGATCTGATCGTTCTCGTTGGTCTGATGCTCGGCGGTGGCACGGTCGAGTAGATCGACCAGCCCCGGATCCTCGCGAACCACCTGCCCGTCGCCGGGAGCGAGTTCCACGATCTGACCGCACTCGTCGAGCAGCCTCCCAAAGAGCCGCTCCCGATCGGCGGCGCTGTGGTCGGCTCCGCCGTCCAGGTAGGCCGTGGCGTACCGCCGGGCGTTGGCCATCGCGGTCTGCGTCCTGCCACGGCGGCTCAGCAGCGAGACGGCGATGGTAACCGCGAGCACGGCCACGATCACCACCAGTGACACGCCGGTGCCGATCTCGGCGACGTCAACCGGTTCTGCGGAGTTGATGAACGGCACGTTGTTCTCGTGCAGGCCGTGCAGGATCAGCTTCACGCCGATGAATCCCAGGATCACCGACAGCCCGTAGGACAGATAGACGAGACGATCCAGCAGGCCCTCGATCAGGAAATACAGCTGTCGCAGTCCCAGTAGGGAGAACGCGGTCGCGGTGAACACGATGTAGGTGTCGCGGGTCAGGCCGAAGATCGCCGGCAGTGAGTCGAGCGCGAAGATCACGTCGGTGCCGGCGATGGCGATCATCACCAACAGCATCGGGGTCATCGCCCGGCGTCCCGCGACCGTCGTGAACAGCTTGTCGCCGTCGTAGTGCTCGGTGGTGTGAATGACCTTCCGCGCCAGCCGGATGGCCACGTTGTCGGCTTTGAGGGCCTCGTCACCGCTCGCCGAGCGCAGCATGCTGCCCGCCGTCAGCAGCAGGATCAGCCCCAGGAAGTAGAAGGCCCACGCGAAGGTGTGGATGAACGCGGCGCCGAGGAAGATGAAGCCGGTCCGGGCGATCAGCGCCATGACGATTCCGAACAGCAGCACCTTCTGCTGGTCGGCGCGAGGCACTCGGAAGCTGGCCATGATGACCAGGAAGACGAAGAGGTTATCGACCGAGAGCGCCTTTTCGGTGAGATACCCGGCGAAGTACTCCGAGCCGGCGTCCTTGCCGCCCAGGACGAACATGCCGACCCCGAACAGCACGGCGACGCCGACGTAGCCAGCGGACCAGCACGCGGCTTCCCGCAGCGTGGGAATGTGCGCCTTGCGGACATGCATGAAGAAGTCGAACGCCAGCAGCCCCACCAGGCCGACGATCGTCAGTGCCCATAACCATCCGGGAATGTCCATGTGCCGTCCAGGTTAGGCCGTGGGACCGACGCTGGGCTGGCCAGCAGGTTGCCAGGCTATGACCGTCCGGTAAAGGCGATCAGCTTCTGCAGGGCCGATGCCGAATCGGGGACGTCGACCGGGTCATCGAATCCCGCTCGCACCCGGCCCGCCGGGGTGATGATCGCGTGCGCCCGGCTCAGCACGTATTCGGCCACTGGTTCGGCCACCTGCACCGTGCGGCCCGTCGCCGTCGCGTAGTCCCACGCGTGCACCAGGAATTCGAGCGCCAGAATGCCCACCGCCATCGTCGCCGGCAGCTCGTTGGGGCCGATCGCGACGGTGCCCTGCAGGCCACGTCGGTGCCAGGCGTCCAAAGCGGGCCGGGCCGCGGCGATGACCCGCCGTTCCGGCGACTCGGCGGTGTCGCTGTCCGCGAACACCGCGCCGGCCGCGCCGCCCAGGACGCGGATGGAGTACAGCAGATGCTCGGTCAGCGCTGCGACGTCGAACTCCGAGCACGGCGTCGGATTGGACAGTTCGTCACTGCTGATGTGGTGCAGCACCTGCGCCAGCACCGCGAGGGCGGCTTCAGCGCCGGCCAGCTCGTCGGCCGGGGGTGCGTCGGGACCGGGTCGTAGATCGGAGGTCATCAGCCCACGCTACGGTCTGGAGTATGGCCGAGACCTATGAATCCGTCATTGTCGAGATCACAGACCACGTCGCCCAGGTCACGCTCATCGGACCCGGCAAGGGCAATGCGATGGGCCCGGCGTTCTGGGCGGAACTCCCGGAGGTCTTCGCCACGCTGGACGCCGACCGCGGCGTGCGGGCGATCGTGCTGACCGGCTCCGGCAAGAACTTCAGCTACGGGCTGGATCTGGCCGCGATGGGCGGCACCATGACACCGATGCTGGCTGACGGGGCGCTGGCCCGGCCGCGGGCGGACTTCCACCGCGAGCTGCAGCGCATGCAGGGTGCGATCACCGCGGTGGCCGACTGCCGCACCCCGACCATCGCCGCGGTCCAGGGCTGGTGCATCGGCGGCGGGGTCGATCTGATCTCGGCGGTCGACATCCGCTACGCCGCCGCGGACGCCAAGTTCAGCGTGCGCGAGGTCAAACTGGCCATCGTCGCCGATGTGGGCAGCCTGGCCCGGCTTCCACTGATCCTGTCCGACGGTCACCTGCGTGAACTCGCGCTGACCGGCAAGGACATCGACGCCGCGCGGGCCGAGAAGATCGGCCTGGTCAACGACGTCTATGCCGACGCCGAGGCCTGCCTGGCCGCCGCACACGCCACCGCGGTCGAGATCGCCGCCAACCCGCCGCTGACCGTGGCCGGGGTCAAGGACGTGTTGGACGAGCAGCGCACCGACCGGGTGGCGGCCAGCCTGCGCTATGTCGCGGCGTGGAACTCGGCGTTCTTGGCGTCCAAAGACCTGATGGAGGGGATCGGCGCCATCATGGGCAAACGCAAGCCCGAATTCACCGGCGAGTGATGGCCTGGCTGCTGCTGTTGGGGGCGATCGGTTTCGAGGTCGGCGGAACGCTGTCGATGCGCGCCTCCGACGGCTTCAGCCGATGGCAGTGGGTGATCCCAGTGGCCGTCGGCTACGTGGTGTCCTTCGTGCTGCTGGCCATGGTGCTCAAACGTGGCATCCCGGTGGGAGTGGCGTACGGAGTCTGGTCGGGCATCGGGGTGGCGCTGACCGCGGTGCTGGCCCGCTTCCTGTTCCACGATCCCTTCACGCCGGCGATGGCCGGCGGCGTGGTACTGATCGGGGCCGGGGTGTATCTGATGGAGATGGGTGCGCACGCGTGAGCCACGACATGCCGCACCGCCAGCCGGACCTGGCCGACATCATCGCCACCCTTGAGGTCGACCGCATCGACGACGAGCACTTCGTGGCCACCCAGATGGACAACCCGGCCCACCATATCGTCGGCGGACACATCGCCGGCCAGGCGCTGATCGCCGCCAGCCGCACCGCGCCGGGCCGGGCGCCGCACAGCCTGCACGTCTACTACCTGCGGGCCGGGGACGCCCGCCGCCCGGTCGACCTGCACGTGGAGGTGGCACGCGACGGCGGGACGCTGTCGACGCGCCAGGTCACCGCACGCCAGGACGGCCAGATCCTGCTCGAAGTGCTGTCGTCGTTCACCACCGCCGTCGACGCACCCGAATACCAGCAGCCGATACCGGAAGTTCCCGACCCGGATTCGCTGCCGACGTCGCAGGAGCAGCACGCTGCCTACGCGGGCGAACTGGGCGGTTATTGGGTGCAGCCGCACCCCTTCGAGCTGCGCTACGTGGACGCGCCCCCGCGGATCGCCATGGAGGGTGACGAACCGTCGCCGCGGCTGCGCATGTGGTGGAAGCCGTCCGGCGCTGTGCCCGCTGATCCCGCGATGCACAGTTCGCTGCTGACCTACCTGACCGGCACCAAGATGGTCGAGGCGGCGCTGGCCATGCGGCGAGCCAACCAGGCCAGCACGTTCAACGCGCTGATCGACCACGCGCTGTGGTTCCAGCGGCCCGTCGATCTCTCGGACTGGGTGCTCTCGGACCAGTTCACGCCCAGCGGCATCGCCGGGCGCGGACTGACGAACGCGACGCTGTACAACCGGGCGGGGCAGTTGGTCTGCGTGGCGACCCAGGAACTCTATTTCGGGCGGGGCCAAGCTCGGCGGCACACGTAATCTGGCGGGCATGACACCTGACGGCACGATCCGTATCCCCGCCGACCTCGACGCCGTCACCGCTATCGGCGACGAGGACCACTCCGGTATCGACCCGGCCGCCGTGGACCGGATCTGGCAGGCCGCCCGGCACTGGTATTCCGCCGGCCTGCACCCCGCGATCCAGTTGTGCCTGCGCCACAACGGCCGCGTGGTGCTCAACCGGGCGATCGGGCACGGCTGGGGTAACGGTCCTTCGGATCCCGCTGATGTGGAGCTGGTCCCGGTGAGTGTGGACACGCCGTTCTGTGTGTACTCGACTGCCAAGGCCATCACCAGCACCGTGATGCACATGCTGGCCGAGCGCGGCGCCTTCGCCCTGGATGATCGGGTCAGCGACTATCTGCCGGACTACGGCCGACACGGCAAGCAGCGCACCACCATTCGGCACGTGATGACGCACAGCGCCGGGGTTCCGTTTGCCACCGGCCCCAAGCCCGACCTCAATCGCGCCGACGACCCGGAGTACGCGCAGGCGCAGCTGGCCAACCTGCGGCTGGTCTACCCGCCCGGGTTGATGCACATGTACCACGCCCTGACCTGGGGGCCGCTGACCCGCGAGATCGTGCGCGCGGCCACCGGCAAGGATATCCGCGACGTGCTGGCCACCGAGATCCTGGACCCGCTGGGATTCCGTTGGACCAATTATGGCGTTGCCCCGCAAGACATTCCCTTGGTGGCACCCAGTCATGCGACAGGCAAGCAGCCGACCGGCGCCGCGGTGGCGGTGTTCCGCAAGGCGATCGGCGGGTCGGTGTACGAGATCATCCCGGTGACCAACAGCCCGTTCTTCCTGACCACGGTGGTGCCGTCGTCGAACACCATCTCCACCGCGTTCGAGCTGTCCCGGTTTGCCGAGATCTGGCGCCGGGGAGGTGAACTCGACGGGGTGCGGGTGCTGTCGCCGGAGACGCTGCGCGGCGCCACCGCCCAATGTCGGCGATTGCGGCCCGACGTCGCCACCGGGCTGGCGCCGCTGCGGTGGGGAACCGGTTTCATGTTGGGGTCCAAGCGGTTCGGGCCGTTCGGCCGCGGTGCGCCGGCCGCGTTCGGGCATCTGGGCCTGGTCAACTGCGCCATCTGGGCCGACCCGGAGCGGGGACTGTCGGCCGGGCTGATCTCCAGCGGCAAGCCAGGCCAGGACCCGGAGGTCAAGCGCTACACCGCGCTGATGGACCGGATTGCCGCGGAGATCCCGCGGGTCTGTTGAGCGGGGCGACGCCGTGCGGGAATTGTCGGAGCCTGGGCGCAGGCCTTGATAAAGCACATGGTCGTCGCAACCTCTTGTCACGAGGTTGCGACGACCATGCGAACTCATCGGCGCCAGATTCAGTTAGGCACACCCGGTTGGGCTGGCAGCCGTGCCACTGAGGCAACCCGGCTGCCGAATCCTCTTAGACCGTGTCGACGTCAAGCGCCGCGGTGACAAGATCCATCAAGTTGGTCAATGCACCGGACAGACCGGCCGCTTGTCCCAGGACGTCGGCAGAACCGTCGCCAGGGAAGCCGAAGCCGAGGGCATTGAAGATCGATCCACCGGTACCCAGGTTCTCGGTGAAGTCGGCGGAGTCGCCGATGGTGACGCCCTCGGTGAGAAGTCCGCCTAGCGCGAGGTCGAACGAGACCAGGCTGCCGGACGGGAACATGCCGGTGTCTTCCAGCATGGGTATCGCCCAGTCGAGGTTAAGGGTGGTGCCGTTCAGGAAGGCGTCGAAGGCGTTCCCGGGCACGGCCATCAAGCCCGCTAGCGCCTGTTCGTAATCGTTGTTGCCCAGGTCAGTGACGACGGCGTCGAGATTGTTGTAAACCTCGACCAGAGGGCTCAGCGCCGGCCCGAGCACACCGAGCAGCACTCCACTGACTGGCGAAGCCGCGAAATTGAGCATGGCCAGCATTGTGGGGTCGTCGATCGTCGGGGTACCGTCCCCGAACGGCGGGATCCCGTTGAGGCTGGCCCACAAGAATCCGTGGGTCAGGTCGAGCGTGTACGACGCCGCAGGCTGAACCAAGCTGT
Organism: Mycobacterium sp. UM_Kg27; assembly: GCF_000972905.1. Lineage (NCBI taxonomy): Bacteria > Bacillati > Actinomycetota > Actinomycetes > Mycobacteriales > Mycobacteriaceae > Mycobacterium > Mycobacterium sp. UM_Kg27. Next base: position 976 of record NZ_JRMM01000138.1, on the reverse strand, counting down.
AGTCCAGGGGGTCACCCAGGAACGTGGCCACCTGGAAGGCGGCAGCTGTGCCGGCGAGCTCTTCCACTGCCGTGCCAGCGGTGAGCTGGATTTCCGGAGATTCTGAGCGGGCGACGAGGGGAGCTACGGGTGCGGCGATCGCCCCGGCGGTTACCAGTGCGATACCGGCGGTCGCGCATGATTGCAGCAATACGGGCATGAGACGGGGTCTCCTTCTCTTCTTAAGTAGACTATCCACCCTTTATGTGAATGTCTGTGCGGGAAGTTAAACTGTAATCTGAGAGTTTGTCAAGCACAGTCTGTATAGGCGATTAGATCGGGACACCACTCCACGCCCTCCGGATCGCTCGCGCAGGCTGGTGCGCGCGGGCAGTCGACGCACCCAGGCGGGCGGACAGGCTGCATATCCCAGGGGCACGCGCGCGCCGGTACTTGCAGTCGCGCCGGGGCAAGGAATGGCGTACAAGGGAGCTCCTTCGGAGATGGGGACCCAGCGCCCGAAGCCTAACTGTGGGTGAGCTGAAAATCTCCACCCCAGGTGGTTCGATCCTCAAAACCTGACGCGTCGCCAGCAGCCGGCAATCACTCGACAGAACAAAGCGGCAGGTAGACCCGTCGAACTGCATGAGTAGCAACGTTATTGTAGTTGCTACATGGTTCGATTGGAAATTACCGTCAAGTAAGAACTGAAACACGTTCACTACGCGTCATTTTGCGTTATTGACCTGCAAACACCACTCTGAACTGGGATGGGTGGAGCGGCCCGGAGGGCTCTCGCCGGCGCTATAGAAACAGATGTCAATCCACTGGCAGGCGGCGAGCGTGTTTAATCAGGCAAACTTTCGCTAGCGCCAACGCCGATGCCTATTGGGCTAGTAGCACGCGACGCGATAGCGTCCCGCTGATTGGTGGACTTCGGATCTGGCGTGGTTCACGCGTTGCGATCAACGAGTCATGTTGAACGCTAGGCGATTTG
>NZ_JRMM01000137.1:0-11013 GCF_000972905.1 Mycobacterium sp. UM_Kg27 | reverse complement strand
TCCTCACCAGCGAGCTGCCGGCCTACCTGGCCTCGGAGTACGGCGTGAGCCAGAGCCGCAACGCCGCGGTCGGCCTGTCGATGGCCGGTGCGTCGGCGCTGACGCTGGCGATCTACCACCCCAACCAGTTCACCTACGCCGGCTCGCTGTCGGGTTACATCAACCCCTCGGACGGCAAGAGCTGGATCGGGCTGGCCATGGGTGACGCCGGTGGTTACAAGAAGGAAGACATGTGGGGCCCGGACGACGACCCGGCCTGGCTGCGCAACGACCCCACGGTCAATGTCGGCAAGCTGGTCGCCAACAACACCCGGCTCTGGGTGTACTGCGGCAACGGTCGTCCGAACGAATTGGGCGGCGACAACATCCCCGCCACGTTCCTTGAGGGCAACTTCATGATCGGCCAGAACAAGAAGTTCCAGGAGCTCTACACCGCGGCCGGTGGCAACAACGCGGTGTTCAACTTCCCCGACTACGGCACCCACAGCTGGGAGTACTGGGGTCAGCAGCTGCAGGCCATGAAGCCTGACCTGCAGAGCCACCTCGGTGCCACCGGTGGCAGCTAAGCCCCGGAATCGAACGCAGCGTTAGTACTGGGCCCCATCCGCTCGCGGATGGGGCCCAGTACTTTCCCCACAGGGGGTTACCCTGCTGGCGCGGACGTGATTTGATTGCCCGCATGCAGGGTTCGGCGACAGTTCATATGGCGGCTCCGGCCGAGCGGATCTGGGATCTGGTGGCCGACGTCCGCAATATCGGGAAGTTCTCTCCGGAGACCTTTGAGGCTGAATGGCTCGACGGCGCTGACGGCCCCGCGGTGGGCGCACGATTCCGCGGACATGTGCGGCGCAACGGGATCGGTCCGGTGTACTGGACCACGTGCCGGGTCACCGAGTGCGAACCGAATCGGGTGTTCGGCTTCGCGGTGCTTGCCGGCGACCGTGCGGTGAACCGCTGGCGTTACGAACTCACACCCACTGCGGATGGCACCGACGTCACTGAATCGTTCCAGCTGGCCAATTCCTTCCTCACCACCGTGTACTACTACCTGTTCGGTGGTTTTCTGCGGCAGCGCAACAACATTCGCGATATGCGCCGCACCTTGGAGCGAATCCGCGACGTGGCAGAACAGGGCTGACCGGTTAGTTCAGACTGTCCGGGTCAGCCAGCGGAAGCAACAGGAACGACGGGGTGGGTCCCCCCTGGTGCAGCTGGTAAAGGCCGCCCGCCAACGCCTCCCGTGCCGGTGCGTTCGGCACCAGGTGCGGGAAGTCGTAGGTGGTCACAGTCAGTCGCAGTCGGTGCCCCGGCGCGATCAACGCCGCGGTCGGGAAGATCTCGATGTCATAGCGCGTCAGCTCACCGGGCTGCACAGGTCGCACCGCCGCCCGGGTGCTGATGTGGTGCGGGCGCAGCACAGTGCCGTCCGGCAGATACCACGTACGTTCGGGATCCAGCTCTCGGTGCGAGCCGAGTAACGCGCCCATCGTGAGTGGACGGCTGACCCCCTCGGGTGCCACATCGTCGAGGTGAGCGACCCACAGTGTCTCGGTGGTGTCGGCCGTCGCGTGCACGCTGAGTGTGATCGGACCGGCGAGCAGGGTCGGTGAGTCGAACGCCTCGGTGGTGTAGGTCAGCGCTCCCCGTTGAACCCGGCGGTTGTCCTGGTCATGCCGGGTACGGCCGCCGGCCGACGTGGTGACAAAGCTGTTGAGCCCCAGCGACCACTGCTCCAGACTGCGCCCCGACATGGGTCCCCGCGAGCGGTATGGCAGCGCGGCAAGGCTCTGCTCGCTCGGAACTTCGGGCACCAAGCGTCCGGGCTGCGCAAGGTACAGCGGAGTGGGAGTCGCCTGCGGAATCGGGTATTCGCGAGTGTGATACCAGCGCCTGTCGCCGATGGCCTGGAAGGTCAACGGCGAGCCTGAGAAGGCAGCCGTCGCATCGTCTTTCAGCCAATAATCGAACCAGCGCATTTGTAGATCCTGCATCCGCAGCCCACCGAAATCCGAGACGTGGTACCACGGACCCATCAGGAGCCTGACCCGATCCGTCAGCGACTGCCCCGGCTGCATCGGGGCGCTCACCGGCCGGCCGGTGGCGGCGTTCTGCAGCGCCGCGTAGTTCAGCGGCGCTCCGCGCTGGAAGGCGTCGTGCCAGCCGCCGACCAGAAAGACGGCCACCTTGTTGGCGGCGATCTGCGCGAGCACCCGATCGGGCCGCATGGTTTCCCATACCGAGCCGTCATAGGCGGCGTCACCGCCGCTGCGGGCCTCCTCGGTCAACGGTCCGAAAAAGCTGCGCTGGTCTTTGCCGCGCTGGCGGACCGCTGCGACCCCGCCCGCCCGCGGTCGGGGATGTCCGCCGGGGGTGACAAACTCCAGCGCCGGGTTGATCAGGTTCAGCAGCGAGTAGACCGCGCCGTAGCCGCGGACCGCAGGCAGGTGCAGAACGCCGCCCATTGTTGCGACGTCGCGATAGAAGTCGTTGGCTGCCATAACCGGAAAAACTGCCTTCAACGGCGAATCCGGGCCCACCGCGGCCGCGGTGAACAGTTGGTTGATCGCCAGATAGGAAATCCCGAACATGCCTACGCGGCCATTGGAATTCGGCAGCGTCGATGCCCAGGTGACCAACTCGGCACCGTCTCGGGCTTGATCGGCACACAACATCGCGAATGATCCGCCGGAGGCCCCCGTTCCGCGAACGTCGACCATCACCTCGATGTAGCCCCGCCGGATCAGCCGCGGGGTGGGACCACCGCCGATCTGCGCGGCCGGTGGTGGCGCCAGCTTGCCGTAGGGCGTCAGCGCCAACAGCACCGGAAACGGCCCAGCGGCGGGCTCACCGGTCTCGATCACGGTGGGGTAATGCACGTCGGCGCGCAGCACGACACCGTCGCTCATTTCCACAGCGACATTGCGCCGAACCCCGACGCCGTAGCGCGCGGGGGGCGGGGCCCACTCCGGGCTCAACGGCGACGGGCTGCTCTGGCGAGCGCGCACGGCCGACCCAGATTTCCGTAGTGCGACACCGGCGGCCCCCGCCACAGCGGCTCCCGTAAGCAGCCATCCGACTCTTCGCACCGTCCGCCGATCAGCCATGCCCAGACTCTAAACTCCGCACCCGTCCCGCTCGGGCACCTGTGTGGCGCCGGCGTATATTCCGGCGTGTCATGTGCTTCACCGGAAAGGGGCATCGACGTGCCGGCTGACGTCAAACACATCGTCACCGAGATGTGGCGGGCACTGTCGAATCGTGACTGGGACGCGGTGAAACCCTTTCTGGCCGAAGACTGCATCTATGTCGACATGCCGGTGGGCCCGGCCGCGGCCGCCCGCGGTCCGCTCGACATCGTCAAGCGCCTCAAGATCGGTCTGGAGCCGCTGGCCGGATACCAGAACCATCCGGGCCTGCTGGTCGCCGAAGGCGCCGACGTGTTCTACGAGCACTCTGAAACGTGGAACTGGGCCACCGGCGAGACCGCACTGCTGCGCTTCGTGACGGTGCACAAGGTGATCGACGGGAAAATCGCGCTGTGGAAAGACTATTGGGACATGGCCGGCCTGACGGCCCATGCGCCGTCGACCTGGCTGGAAGACTTTGCCGAGGCCGACATGTCGTGGATGTTCGACGCCACCGGCCTTATCTGAGTCGGTATCAAGCCCTGCTGGGCAGGGTCAGTGTGCAGGCCTGTCCGATGTCCAACGTGCGCAGCAGCCGCCCCATGCCGAGCCAGAGTGCGCACGACAGTGCGAGGTCGGCCACCAGTTCGTCACTGAGATGCTCGGCGCAGCGCGACCAGAAGTCCTCGTCGTCACGGAGCCCGGTGTGGTCCGTGGCGAAGCGATGGGCGAACTCGGCGGCCAGCCGCTCCTGCGGGCTGTAGCCCGGCCAGGTGCGCCACTCCGAAACGTGCTCGTAGAGGTCCTCGTCGACCCCGGCAGCCGGGCCGTCGGCATCACGGGTGTTGGCGCATACCGTGCACTCGTTGTCGAAGGCGATCACCATCCGGGCCAGCTCACGGGTGCGCATCGGCAACCGGCCCTTGTTGTAGACCGCTGTACTGAATCCGCCGATTCCCGCTGCCAGGTCAGGTGATTTGACCATCCAGCCCATTACGTCGTCTGCGGCGAACGCCCCGATTCGGCTCATATTCAGCGATGCTAGCGGTTAACGGTGGGCAGTGCTGCTGAACTCCGCCGACTCCCCCGCATCGTCGGGATCGATGAGGGCCCGGCGAGCGATCCGCTGTAGCGCAGCGGAAACCTCGGCGCGATCCGGGCGGCCCTCGAATCCGGGCGAACGGGCCAGTTTGTCGACCACCCAATCCTCTACCAGCGAGGACACGAACCCGACCTGCCGCAGACCGGCCCGGGTGAGACCGAGGTGATCGCCGTCGCGCAGCACATAGCCTTGAGACACCAGCTGATCGACTGTGGGTTCGAGGATCTCGTAGGGCACGCGTAGGCGCTTGCCGATGTCACTGAGCCGCGCGGTCCGAAATACCTGCGTGTACCGGTAGATCCGCAGCACCGTCCAGAGCCCGGCGACGTCGAGCTGGCAGTCCGGCCGCAGTGCGATGGAGCGCAGCCGCATCCCCGGTTCGTTGTGCAGCAGTCGCCCGACCGCGCTCTCCAGCAGATCGTCCGACGACGCGTTGGTGGGCATGCCGAACCCGTCACCCAGGTCGACCGCACTGTCGCGCAGCTCCTTGAGCGGGACCTCGCGCAGGAACAGGGCCAGCACGAAGCCGAGCAGCGCGACCGGCGCGGCGCACCAGAACACCTGCCCGAGGGAGTCGGCGTAGGCCGCCACGATCGGCTCCGCCTGCTGCGGCGACAAGCGGTGCACCGCCTCGGGCGAGTCGGCCGCACCGGCGGCCAGTCCGGCGCTGTTCAGCGCCGGACCGAGCCGATGGCCCAGGAAGTTCACGAACAACGACCCGAACACGGCCGCACCGAATGAGCTGCCGATGGTCCGGAAGAACGTGACCCCGGAGGTGGCGACGCCGAGGTCGGCGAAATTCGCGGTGTTCTGCACGACGAGGACCAGCACCTGCATCGACAACCCGATACCGGCACCCAGGATCACCAGGTAGGCCGACTGCAGCAGCGCCGGCGTGGCGGCGTTCATCTGCGACATCAGCGCGAACGCGATCGTCATCAGCGCGGTGCCGACCACCGGAAAGATCTTGTAACGGCCGGTCCGGCCCACCAGGGCGCCGCTGCCGGTGGAGGTCACCAACATACCCACCACCATCGGCAGGGTGCGCAGGCCCGAGGTGATCGCCGAGACACCGTCGACGTACTGCATGAAGGTGGGCAGGAAGGTGAGCGCGCCCAGCATCGCGAAGCCGACGACAAACGCCAGCACACAGCAGACCGCGAACACCGGGTCGGCGAACAGCCGGGTCGGCAGGATGGGCGCAGCGGCCCGACTCTCCACCCAGACGAATAACGCCAGTGCCACCACCGAGCCGCCGAACAGCCCGAGGATCGCCGCTGATCCCCAGGGGTAGCGGCTGCCGCCCCAGCTGGTGGCCAACGTCAACCCGGTGGCGCCCAGCCCGATCAGGACGATTCCGGCGTAGTCGATGACCGGCTTGGCGCGGCCCGCCAGAGCCGGGATGGCGATGCCGGCCACAATCAACACCACCACTGAGATGGGCAGATTGATCCAGAACGCCCAACGCCAGGTGAGGTAGTCGGTGACGTAGCCTCCCAGCAGCGGGCCGATAACGGTGGTGACCCCGAAAACCGCTCCCAGCATGCCCTGATAGCGGCCCCGGTCGCGCAGCGGAATGACTTCGCCGATGAGTGCCGCGGCCGTCACGGTGACGGCGCCCCCACCGATACCCTGCAGCGCCCGCGCGCCGACAAGCATCCCCATCGAGGCGGACAGTCCGCACAGCACCGATCCGGCGACGAAACACAACACAGCGGCCTGGAACACCCGTTTGCGGCCGAGCAGGTCGCCCAGCTTGCCCGCCAGGATGGTCGCGATCGTGGACATCAGCAGGTAGCTCGTGACCACCCACGACTGGTGCCCGGCGTTACCCAGGTCCGACACGATCGTCGGCAGGGCGGTCGCCACGATGGTCTGGTCGAGTGCGGCCATCAGCAGGCCGAACACAATCGCCAGGAAGATCAGGTTGCGGCGGTGCGGACTGACCGGCGCGGGTCGCACCTCATCGGCGACCGGCGTCGATGCGGTCATAGTCGTCTTCCGTCCGCGGTGGACGCTAGATCAGTGGCAGCGACGTCACGAGAGCGGCGACCCGGCTAGGTCGATCACGACGGCGGGCGGGAGACGCACTGTGCGGAGTACAGCGCCTCGCCGAGCTTGTCCATCAGCTCCAGCTGGGTTTCCAGGTGGTCGATGTGAGATTCCTCATCGACGAGGATGGTCTCGAGAAGCTTCGCGGTGGTGCTGTCCTGCTTCTCGCGGCACATCACGATGCCGGGACGCAAGCGGTTGAGCACATCGATCTCCAGCGCCAGGTCGCTCTCGAACTGTTCGCGCAGGTTCTGCCCGATGCGCAGCGACCCGATGCGCTGATAATTCGGCAGGCCACCGAGCAGCAGAATCCGATCGGTGACCGCCTCAGCATGGCGCATCTCCTCCATCGACTCTTCGCGGGTGTGGCCGGCCAATTCGGTGAAGCCCCAGTTCTCCTGCATCTTCGCGTGCAGGAAGTACTGGTTGATCGCGGTGAGCTCGCTGGTCAACTGCTCGTTGAGCAGTTTGAGAACCTCCGGGTCGCCTTGCATGATCTCTCCTCTGATGTGAAGAACCTCGCATGCCGGCCGCGACGGACGGGGCTTGAATCATCGCCGTAACGCGCCAAATTCAATCTAGTGCAGGCCACCGCCCGCAGTGGGGTGTTTACCCGCGTCTCGGCGCGTCGAATCGCCGCACCCGCCTTGCGGTCGTCGGGCGAACTCGGATCGCCATCGGCTACGGACCAGTGCAAGGTGCGCTTTACTTAGGTTAGACTCTACTAACATGAGACTCGTTTCGCCCGACAATCGTGTCGGCATTTCGGGCAGCGACACGTCTCACCGCCACGGTCCGCATTCGCTGGTGCTGGCGTTGGACTACCGAGTAGACGACGTGGGCCGGACCTGGTCGCTCATTGAGCGGGATCATTCCCCGCTTGTCGACCTGGGCGCCCGCCATGCGGTGCTCTACACCTCGCAGTTCGAGCCGAACCGGGTGCTGGTGACGATCGGCCTGCGGCACCGGGTCTCCGTCAAGGAGCTGTTGCGCTCCCCCGCGGTCTTCGAGTGGTTCGACAGCTCCGGGGTCAACGATCTGCCCGCGATCTTCGCCGGCGAAGTCACCGAGAAGATCAACCTGGCCCAGCCCGGTGACGAGCAGAACGGCTCGCCGGTGATCGTCGGGGCGGTTGCCACCGTCGCCGACCCCGCGGACCTGATGGCCAAAGTGCATGCCGGGTTGGACCGGTTCTCCGACGCCGGAGTGCGCAAAGTGTGGGTGTATCAAGCAGTCGACGACGGGCACGAGGTGATGACACTGCTGGAAATCGACAGTGCGGCAAGTGCACAGCGATGGATCGACCACCCGGACACCGCCGCGGAGTGGATGTCCGGCATGGAAATCGGTGGGTACCCCCGGCCCTTCGTCGGGAGCTTCGCCACCTCGGTCGATCTGATGGCGCCCGCAGGCGAGGGTCGGTAGGGGTATCGCATGTACGTATGCCTGTGTGTCGGAGCCACCAATCAGATGGTGTCGGACGCCGTCGCCGCCGGGGCGTCGACGTCGAAAGAGGTTGCCGCGATGTGCGGGGCGGGGGGCGACTGCGGCCGGTGCCGCTGCACCGTCCGGGGCATCATCGAGGCGGCCCTGGCCGCGACACCCACCGCGGCCGACAACGGAGGACTGCGGCGCCTCGCGCTGGACATCAGCCCAGTCGGATCACACTGATTCGCCGCCCCGCCGGCCGGTGAAGGCGGCCAGCGCATCGGCGTTGGCCTGGCCACCCAAGAGTTCGGCGAAGAACGCGTTCTCCCGCTCGACCGCGGCCAGGGTCTGGGCCCGCGTCGGCTCAACCATCGCGCTCTTGACCGCCATGAGACTCGAAATAGGCCGGGATGCAAGAACTTCCGCATGCCGGCGGGCCTCCTCCTGGAGCCCCTCCGGCTCGCACACCGCGAAGACCAAGCCCATCCGCAGCGCCTCGTCAGCGGAGATCCACTCCGAGGACATCAGCAGCCAGGCCGCGTTCTGCCGTCCCATCAATCGCGGAAGCAGGTAGGACGAGGCCGCCTCCGGGGCCACCCCCAGGCTGGTGAACGGACACTTCAGCCTGGCGCTCGATGACATGAACGCCAGGTCGGCGAAGCCCAGGATCGTCGTTCCGATCCCTAGGCCGAGTCCGTTGACCGCGCAGATCAGCGGCTTCGGGAATTGCCCCAGTGCGGCGATAAGACCGCGGAAGCCGTGTTTGCCGGGCACGAAATCCGGGTCGGTCACCATGGCCTGCATCTCGGACAGGTCGGTACCGGCGCTGAACGCCCGGCCCGCCCCGGTGATCACGACCACCGCGACCTCGGGGTCGTCGGCCGCGGCAAACAGCGCCTCGGCCGTGGCGTCGTAGAGCGCCTCGTTGAACGCGTTGAGCGCCTCGGGGCGGTTCAGCGTGAGAGTCCGAACCCGGTTCTCGTCTTCGATCGTCAGGATCACCCGTGCAGCCTAAACGCCGCCCCCGGCCCGCGACCGCGCCGCTACTCAGACCAGCTCGACCTGGTGGCCGGCGGCGACGACGCGGCCGATGATGCCTGCCAGCCGCCGATAGGACTCGTCGCGTCCACTGGAGCTGCGGAACACCAGCCCGATCCGCCGGCCGGGCGCCGGCGGCGCGAAATAGGCCAACGCCAGTCCATTGCGCTCGGCCTCAACCGCCACCGCGGTCCGCGGAATCAACGTCACCCCCAGCCCACCGTTGACGCACTGGACCGCGGTGGCCAGCGACGCCGCACGCGTGGTGGCCAACTCTGCGCGCACCCCTGCGTTGCGGCAGATCTCCAGGGTCTGATCGCGCAGACAGTGCCCCTCATCGAGCAGCAGCAGCGGTAAGTCCGCGAGCGCGGTCGGCGGCACCCGACGTTTGCCGGCCAGCGCATGGCCCGGCGGCAGCGCCAAGACGAAATCCTCGTCGTAGATCGGTATTTCGGCCAACCCGGCCCCCTCGGCGGGCAACGCCATCAGGGCCGCGTCGACCGCGCCCTCCCGCAGCCCGGTGAGCAGCCTTTCGGTCTGGTCTTCGATCACTCGCAGATTCAGATCCGGCAGATGTTCGGACAATCCGGCCAGTACGGCGGGCAGCACATACGGCGCCACCGTCGGGATCAGGCCCAGCCGCATGGCACCCTGCAGCGGGTCGGCTACCCCGGCGGCGGCCGCCGAGAACTGCGTCGCCGCGTCCAGTACTGCGTGGGCGTAAGGCAGCAACTGCTGACCCTCGGCGGTCAGGAAGACCCGCCGGGTGGAGCGCTCGATCAGTTGGACGCCCAACCCGGATTCCAGTGACGACAGGGCCTGCGACAGTGTCGACTGGCTCAGACCCAGCCCGGCCGCCGCCAGGCTGAAGTGGTGCTTCTCTGCCACCGCGGTGAATGCCCGCAGGCCGGCGAGCGTCGGCTGATAGCTTGCATCGGTCATGCCGATAATTATAGTGCGTGGCATCACCTTTTATTTTTAATTCAGATAGGGCACGATGGAGCATGCGGGCGTCGAACGCGCCCCGAATGCAGAAATCTCATCTCACAAGGAGTGTCATGGCACTGTTGACTATCGGCGAGCAGTTCCCGTCCTACCGGCTCACCGCCTTGATCCCGGGCGACCTGTCGAAGGTCGACGCGAGCGGGCCCGACGACTTCTTCACCACCATCACCAGCGATGACTACGCCGGCAAGTGGCGCGTGGTGTTCTTCTGGCCCAAGGACTTCACCTTCATCTGCCCCACCGAGATCGCGGCGTTCGGCAAGTTGAACGACGAGTTCGCCGACCGCGACGCCCAGATCCTCGGCGCCTCGACCGACAACGAGTTCGTGCACTACAACTGGCGCGCCCAGCACGAGGACCTCAAGACGCTGCCGTTCCCGATGCTCTCGGACCTCAACCGCGAACTGGTGACCGCGACCGGTGTGCTCAACTCCGACGGCGTCGCCGACCGGGCCACCTTCATCATCGACCCCAACAACGAGATTCAGTTCGTCTCGGTGACAGCGGGTTCGGTGGGCCGCAACGTCGACGAGGTCCTGCGGGTGCTGGACGCACTGCAGTCCGACGAGTTGTGCGCCTGCAACTGGAAGAAGGGCGAGGCGACCCTGAACGTCGGCGAGCTGCTCAAAGACTCGCTCTGACCGCAGCCGTAGGAATCGCGCTCGCGGTGATGTCGAGCGCCAGGATGAGGAGGAACAGCGCCAATGAGTATTGAGAACCTCAAGAACGCGATCCCGGAGTACGCCAAGGACCTCAAGCTCAACCTGGGTTCGATCGCCCGCACCACGGTCCTGAACGAAGAGCAGCTCTGGGGCAGTCTGCTGGCCGCTGCCGCGGCCACGCGCAACGCCACGGTGCTGGCCGAGATCGGGGCCGAGGCCGCCGACAACCTGTCGGCGGAGGCCTATCAGGCCGCCCTGGGCGCCGCGTCGATCATGGGCATGAACAACGTGTTCTACCGCGGTCGGCACTTCCTGGACGGTAGCTACGACGACCTGCGGCCCGGGTTGCGGATGAACATCATCGGCAACCCGGGGGTCGACAAGGCCAACTTCGAACTGTGGAGCTTCGCCGTCTCGGCCATCAACGGCTGCCAGGCGTGCGTTGCCTCCCACGAGCAGGTCGTCCGGGAGGCCGGCGTCGGCCGCGAAGCGGTGCTGGAAGCTCTCAAGGTCGCCTCGATCGTGGCCGGGGTGGCGCAGGCGGTCTTCGCCGCCGGCGCCGACCCCACCGCTTCGTAGGCGGTTTGGTCCCTATCGGCGC
>NZ_JRMM01000136.1:0-11182 GCF_000972905.1 Mycobacterium sp. UM_Kg27 | reverse complement strand
TGTATAAGAGACAGGCCGTGCATCGGCTTCGGCCAGCCCCGGATGCAGCGCGCGCAACACGCTCACCCACACTTCGACGTACTGCCGCTGGGCGCTGCGCACCTGACGCTGCGCGGCGGCCGGCAGGTGAGCCAGATCGCGGTCCTGGATCCGGATCAGATCCGGCTCGCCGAGGGCGAAATCGAGATGAAACTCGACCAGGCCGTCCAGCACTTGCTGCGGACTGTGTCCACCCGCTTCGACGGCGCGCGCCCCGGCGAGCAACCGGGTGCTGATACCGACGAGCAACTCGACCAGCAGCGCCTCCTTGCCTGCGAAGTGGCGGTAGATGGCCGGGCCGCTGACTCCTGCGGCCGCGCCGATGTCCTCCAGCCGCACCGCCGGGTAGCCGCCCTGCGCGAAGAGGCGTTCGGCTGCTGCGAGCAGCTGGCTACGCCGGTCGGACTTCAGCCGGCTGCGCCGGTTGCCCGGCTCGTCATTGCCCGCCGAGTCGGCTGAGATGGACTTCGGAATGGAAGAAGCCATCACGCCTCCGCTCCGTCGTGGACAACTGGAGTTAATGGCCACTAACGTAACACCCGTCGCCTGCGAGCACATCGGGCTTCGGGCGGCACCGGTGGAGGAGCCGATGTCAACTGCGGTACCCGCGGCGCAGAACGACTTGTCCTATGCCCGCGGCGGGGCTCAGCCCGCCTTGCTGGAGACGACGATCGGCGCCAATCTCGCGGCGATCGCCAGCAGGTACCCCGATCATGATGCGTTGGTTGACGTTCCGGCGGGTCGGCGCTTCAGCTACACCGAGCTGGTAGCCGAGGTGCGCCGACTGGCAACCGGGCTGCTGCAGGCCGGCATCAGGCCGGGGGACCGGGTGGGCATCTGGGCGCCCAACTGTGCCGAATGGGTATTGACCCAGTACGCCAGCGCCGAGATCGGCGCGGTTCTGGTCAACGTCAACCCCGCGTATCGCTCCCACGAATTGGCCTATGCGCTCAAGCAGTCCGGGGTCGCGTTGGTCATCTCGGCGAAGCGTTTCAAGACATCTGACTACGTCGTCATGCTGCAGGAGGTGGCTCCCGAATGCCCGGAGCTGCGCGAGGTGGTGTTCATCGGCGGCTCCCGGTGGCAGGAGCTAACCGGCACGCCGATCGATGCGACAGCACTGTCGCAGGTGGCCGCGACACTGCGTGCTGATGATCCGATCAATATCCAATACACCTCGGGCACAACGGGTTACCCCAAGGGCGCGACGCTGAGCCATCGCAACATCCTCAACAACGGCTACCTGGTCGGTGAGCTGCTCGGCTACACCGCAGCAGATCGGATCTGCCTGCCCGTGCCGCTCTATCACTGCTTCGGTTCAGTGATGGGGAGCCTCGCGGCGACCAGTCACGGGGCCGCCATCGTCTTGCCGGGCCCCGGATTCGACTCAGCGGCCACGCTGCGGGCCGTGCAGGACGAGGCGTGCACCAGCCTCTATGGGGTGCCCACCATGTTCATCGCCGAACTCGGGCTGGCTGACTTCGCCGAGTACGACCTGACCAGCCTGCGCACCGGAATCATGGCGGGATCGCCGTGCCCGGCCGAGGTGATGCGACGGGTCATCGATGACATGCAGATGACCGGGGTCGCGATCTGCTACGGCATGACCGAGACCTCGCCGGTGTCGACCCAAACCCGCGGCGAGGACTCGCTGCTGCAGCGAGTCGAGACCGTCGGCCGGGTCGGCCCGCACCTGGAGATCAAGCTGACCGACCCGGCCACCGGTGCGACGGTGCCGCGCGGGCAGGTCGGCGAGCTGTGCACCCGCGGCTACTCGGTGATGACCGGCTACTGGAACGACCCGGACAAGACTGCGGAGGCCATCGACGCCGAAGGCTGGATGCACACCGGCGACCTGGCCGTGATGGACGACGACGGCTATCTGCGTATCACCGGGCGGATCAAGGACATGGTGATCCGTGGCGGGGAGAACATCTACCCGCGCGAGATCGAGGAATTCCTCTATGCCCATCCCGACATCCGCGACGCCCAGGTCATCGGTGTGCCCGACGACACCTATGGCGAGGAACTGATGGCGGTGGTGATGATGCGCGACGGGGCGCCGCCGCTGACCGTCGAGCGGCTGCGGGAGTTCTGCACCGGCCGACTCGCGCACTTCAAGGTGCCGCGCTATGTGCGGGTTGTGACCGAGTTCCCGATGACGGTCACCGGCAAGGTCCGCAAGGACGAGATGCGCCAGCAGGCAATCGAGCATTTGGGCGGCGGCTGACAGGGCTGCTTGAGAATGGTATTCTCTGGCATCAGTTAATGAATATTAACTGAAATGAGGAGGCGCGGGTGGCGATAGACAAGGTCGTGGCGACGGCGGCAGAGGCCGTGGCCGACGTGACCGACGGCGCGTCACTGGCGGTAGGCGGATTCGGACTCTGCGGCATCCCGGAGACGTTGATCGATGCCCTGCTGCAGCTCGGGGTCACCGACCTGGAGACGGTTTCCAACAACTGCGGTGTCGACGGCGTCGGTCTGGGAGTGCTGTTGGAGCACAAGCGCATCCGCCGCACCGTGAGCTCCTATGTCGGCGAGAACAAGGAGTTCGCCCGGCAGTTTCTCTCCGGCGAGCTCGAGGTGGAGCTGACCCCGCAGGGCACCCTCGCCGAGCGGCTGCGCGCCGGCGGCGCCGGCATCCCGGCCTTTTACACGCCCACCGGCGTGGGCACCCAGGTCGCCGACGGAGGTTTGCCGTGGCGCTACGACGGGGCCGGTGGGGTGGCGGTGGCCTCGCCACCGAAGGAGACCCGGGAGTTCGACGGCCGAACCTATGTCTTGGAGCGGGCGATTCGCACCGACTTCGCGCTGGTGCACGCCTGGAAGGGCGACCGGCACGGCAACCTCGTCTACCGCGAGGCCGCCGCCAACTTCAACCCGGACTGTGCTGCGGCAGGTCGGATCACCATCGCCGAGGTCGAGCACCTGGTCGAGCCCGGTGAGATCTGCCCCGCCGAGGTGCACACCCAGGGAGTCTTCGTGCACCGGGTGGTGCACGTGCCCGATCCGATCAAGCGAATCGAGCGGGAGACGGTGCGCGCATGACCCTGACAAGAGATGAACTGGCCGCACGGGTCGCCGCCGAGTTGCGCGACGGTCAGTACGTCAACCTCGGCATCGGCCTGCCCACCTTGATTCCCAACCACATCCCCGACGGCGTCAATGTGGTGCTGCACTCGGAGAACGGAATCCTCGGGGTCGGCCCCTATCCGCTGCGCGAAGACCTCGACGCCGACCTGATCAACGCCGGCAAAGAAACAGTGACCACCCTGCCCGGCGCCTCGTTCTTCTCGTCGTCGGCCTCGTTCGGCGTCATCCGCGGCGGCCACCTGGACGTGGCGGTCCTTGGCGCCATGCAGGTTTCGGCCGCCGGCGACCTGGCCAACTGGATGATCCCCGGCAAGATGATCAAAGGTATGGGCGGAGCCATGGACCTGGTGCACGGAGCGCGCCGGGTGATCGTGATGATGGAACACGCCGCCAAAGACGGCAGCGCCAAGATCGTCGAGCAGTGCACGCTGCCGCTCACCGGCGCCCGCTGCGTCAACCGGATCATCACCGACCTGGCCGTCATCGACGTCACCGAGAACGGGTTGGCGCTGATCGAGACCGCGCCGGGCATCACCGTCGACGACGTGGTCGCGAAAACCGATGCTCCGCTGGACTTGTCGGCACTGTCATGACAACATCGGCATTCGCTGACGAGCACCGCCGCCTGGTCGCGGAACTGAACGCCAAGCTGGCGGCGGCCGCCCTCGGCGGCAACGAGCAGTCCCGCCAGCGCCACGTGGCTCGCGGAAAGCTGTTGCCCCGCGACCGGGTTGACCGGCTGCTCGACCCCGGTAGCCCGTTCCTGGAACTGGCGCCACTGGCCGCCGACGGGATGTACGACGACGAGTGCCCCGGGGCGGGGATCATCACCGGGATCGGTCGGGTGTCAGGCCGGGAATGCGTGATCGTCGCCAATGACGCCACCGTCAAGGGCGGCACCTACTACCCGGTGACGGTCAAAAAGCACCTGCGTGCCCAAGAGGTGGCATTGGGCAACCGGCTGCCCTGCCTGTACCTGGTGGACTCGGGTGGAGCGTTCCTGCCCCGCCAGGACGAAGTCTTCCCCGACCGTGAGCACTTCGGGCGGATCTTCTTCAACCAGGCCACCATGAGCGCCGCGGGCATTCCGCAGATCGCGGCGGTGCTCGGTTCGTGCACCGCCGGCGGCGCCTACGTCCCGGCCATGAGCGACGAAGCCGTCATCGTCCGGGAACAGGGCACCATCTTCCTGGGCGGACCGCCGCTGGTGAAGGCCGCCACCGGTGAAGTGGTGACCGCCGAAGAACTCGGCGGCGGTGACCTGCACTCCAAGGTCTCCGGGGTCACCGACTACCTGGCCGACGACGACGAACACGCGCTGCGCCTAGTGCGCCAGATCGCGGCCACCTTCGGTCCTCGCCCCGAAAGTCCATGGGAGATCAGCGACTCTGTCGAGCCCCGCCATGACCCGGCCGAGCTCTACGACGTGGTTCCCCCGGACCCGCGGGTGCCCTACGACGTGCGCCAGGTGATCGTGCGGCTGGTCGACGGCAGCGAGTTCAGCGAGTTCAAGGCCGAGTACGGCAAGACGCTGGTCACCGCGTTCGCGCGCATCCACGGCCACCCGGTCGGGATCATCGCCAACAACGGGGTGCTGTTCGGTGAATCCGCGGTCAAAGGGGCGCACTTCATCGAGCTGTGCGACAAACGCTCGATACCCCTGGTGTTCCTGCAGAACATCGCCGGGTTCATGGTCGGCCGGGACTATGAGGCCGGGGGCATCGCCAAACACGGCGCGAAGATGGTCACCGCCGTGGCGTGTGCGCGGGTGCCCAAGCTGACGGTCGTGATCGGCGGGTCCTATGGGGCGGGCAACTACTCCATGTGCGGCCGGGCGTACTCACCGCGATTCCTGTGGATGTGGCCCAACGCCCGGATCTCGGTGATGGGTGGCGAGCAGGCCGCGTCGGTGCTGGCCACCGTGCGCAGCGATCAACTCGACGCCGCCGGCAAGCCGTGGTCGGCCGCCGACGAGGAGGCCTTCAAGGCCCCGATCCGTGAGCAATATGAGGTGCAGGGCAACCCGTACTACTCGACCGCGCGGCTGTGGGACGACGGGATCATCGACCCGGCTGACACCAGAACAGTATTGGGCCTTGCGCTTTCGGTCTGCTCGAACGCGCCTTTGGACCCGGTCTCCTACGGCGTATTCCGGATGTGAGCGCACATGTTTGAAACCGTCTTGATAGCCAATCGCGGTGAGATCGCGGTGCGGGTGATCCGCACCCTGCGCCGGATGGGCATCCGGTCAGTAGCCGTCTACAGCGACGCTGACGCCGGGGCGCGCCACGTGTGTGAAGCCGACACCGCGGTGCGCCTGGGGCCCGCACCGGTACTGGAGAGCTACCTGTCGATACCCAAAGTGCTCGAGGCCGCCGCGGCCACCGGCGCCCAGGCCATTCACCCCGGCTACGGATTCCTTTCCGAGAACGCCGGATTCGCGGCCGCCTGCGAACGGGCTGGAGTGGTCTTCATCGGGCCGCCGGCTCGGGCCATCGAGGTGATGGGCGACAAGATCTCAGCGAAGAACACCGTCACCGCCTTCGAGGTGCCGGTGGTTCCGGGGATCGCCAAACCCGGTCTGTCCGACGACGAGCTGGTGGCCGCGGCAGCCGAGATCGGTTACCCGGTGCTGATCAAGCCGTCGGCCGGCGGCGGTGGCAAAGGCATGCACCTGGTGGACGACCCGGCGCAGCTGCGCCCGGCGCTGGCCACTGCCCGGCGCGAGGCGGCCTCGGCGTTCGGTGACGACACCTTGTTCTTGGAGCGATTCGTGCTGCGGCCGCGCCACATCGAGGTACAGGTGCTCGCCGACACCCAGGGCAACGTGGTGCACCTCGGCGAACGTGAATGCAGCCTGCAGCGACGCCACCAGAAGGTGATCGAAGAGGCACCGTCCCCGTTGCTGGACGCCGCCACCCGCGACCGGATCGGTACGGCGGCCTGCAACACCGCCCGCAGCGTGGACTACGTCGGCGCCGGCACCGTGGAGTTCATCGTCTCGGCGGATCGCCCGGATGAGTTCTTCTTCATGGAGATGAACACCCGGTTGCAGGTGGAACACCCGGTCACCGAGGCGATCACCGGCCTGGACCTCGTCGAGTGGCAGCTGCGGGTGGCCGCCGGGGAGAAGCTGTCCTTCACCCAGGACGACATCACCTTCACCGGGCACGCCGTCGAAGCCCGGGTGTATGCCGAAGACCCGGCTCGGGGCTTCCTGCCCACCGGCGGGCGGGTGCTTGCGGTGCACGAACCCACCGGTCCGGGGGTGCGGGTGGACTCGTCGTTGCTGGACGGCACCGTCGTAGGCAGTGACTACGACCCGATGCTGTCCAAGGTAGTCGCGCACGGGGCCGACCGGGCGCAGGCACTGGCGCGACTCGATGCGGCGCTGGCCGGCACGGCGGTGTTCGGGGTGCAGACCAACATCGAGTTCCTGCGGTTCCTGCTGGCCGATGCGCGGGTGATCGCCGGTGACCTCGACACCGAACTGCTCGACGCCCGGTCGGGCCACTTCACACCGCTGCCCGCTCCCGACGATGTGTTGGCCGCCGGTGGCCTCTACCGCCAGTGGGAGCTGGCCCAGCGCGGCCGCACGGACCTGTGGGCATCCCCGAGCGGATGGCGGATCGGCGCGGCGGCGCCGGTGCGCACGCAGATGCACACCCCGCTGCGCACCGAGACGGTGTCGGTGTGGGGCCTGCCCGACGCCGCGCAGGTGCAGATCGGCGAGGGCGAGATCCAGGGCGCCAGCGCCCATGTCGAAGGCGATCAGCTGATCGCGACCGTGGCCGGGCGGCAACGTCGCTACCTGTTCGCCGAGGACGACGGCCAACTGTGGATCTGCGACGAACGCGGGAGTTGGCAGCTGCGGGAGGCCCAGGAAAGCACTGTGGTGCGGTCCGCCGCCGGCCCGCGTACCGCAGAGATCGCCAGTCCGATGCCGGGCACCGTGATCGCCGTCGCTGTGGAATCGGAATCCACTGTCGGCGAAGGTGCTCCGGTGGTCGTGGTCGAGGCGATGAAGATGGAGCACACCCTGACCGCCCCGATTTCCGGCCGGGTGCAGGTGTTGGTGGCGGTGGGCGATCAGGTGAAGGTGGATCAGGTGCTGGCGCGGCTGGTCCCGGAGGAAGAGACCGAGGAAGCGAAATCATGACGACGATCGAGGCAGGAACCCTGCCGAGCCACTATCAGGACTTGCGCGACACCGTCGCCGAGTTCGCCCGCACCGTCGTCGCTCCGGTGGCGGCCAAGCACGACGAAGAGCACAGCTTTCCCTACGAAGTCATCGCCAAGATGGGGGAGATGGGGCTGTTCGGCCTGCCGTTCCCCGAGGAGTACGGCGGGATGGGCGGCGACTACTTCGCCCTGGCGCTCGCCCTGGAGGAACTCGGCAAGGTCGACCAGTCGGTGGCGATGACCCTGGAGGCCGGCGTCGGCCTGGGGGCGATGCCGATCTACCGGTTCGGCTCCGAGGAACAAAAGCAGACCTGGCTGCCGGATCTGGCTGCCGGTCGCACCCTGGCCGGCTTCGGGCTGACCGAGCCGGGCGCCGGCTCCGATGCCGGCGGCACCCGGACCACCGCCCGCCGCGACGGCGACGAGTGGGTCATCAACGGCACCAAGCAGTTCATCACCAACTCCGGCACTGACATCACCTCACTGGTGACCGTCACTGCCGTCACCGGAACCGGGCCGGATGGCAAGAAGCAGATCTCCACCATCATCGTGCCCTCCGGCACACCCGGATTCACTGTCGAACCGGCCTACAACAAGGTCGGCTGGAACGCCTCGGACACCCACCCGCTCACCTTCGCCGACGCCCGCGTTCCCCACGCCAACCTGCTCGGTGACGAGGGCCGTGGCTACGCCAACTTCCTGTCCATCCTCGACGAGGGCCGCATCGCGATCGCCGCGGTCGCCACCGGGGTGGCGCAGGGCTGTGTCGACGAAAGCGTCAAGTACGCCGGCGAGCGTGAGGCGTTCGGCCAGACGATCGGCTCCTACCAGGCGATCAGCTTCAAGATCGCCCGGATGGAGGCCCGTGCCCACGTCGCCCGTACCGCCTACTACGACGCCGCGGCGAAGATGCTGGCGGGCAAGCCGTTCAAGAAGGAAGCTGCGATCGCCAAGATGATCTCCTCGGAAGCGGCGATGGACAACGCCCGCGACGCCACCCAGATCCACGGCGGCTACGGCTTCATCAACGAGTATCCGGTGGCCCGGCACTACCGCGACAGCAAGATCCTCGAGATCGGTGAGGGCACCACCGAGGTGCAACTGATGCTGATCGCACGATCGCTGGGGCTGTGACGATGGCCGACAACGTGAGCAAGACCGTCGAGCAGCGCGGCCTGTGGTTCGAGGAATACGAGATCGGCACCACCTACCTGCACCGGCCCGGGCGCACCATCACCGAAGCCGACAACGTGCTGTTCACCACGCTGACCATGAACACCCAATCGCTGCACCTGGATGCGGCGTGGGCGGCCCAGCAGCCGGGATTTCGCGGTGAGCGCCTGGTGAATTCGATGTTCACCCTCTCCACCCTGGTCGGCCTGTCGGTGGCGCAGCTGACGCTGGGCACCATCGTGGCCAACCTGGGCTTCTCGGAGGTGTCGTTCCCCAAGCCGGTGTTTCACGGCGACACGCTCTACGCCGAGACGGTCTGTACCGACAAGCGGGAGTCCAAGAGCCGTCCCGGGGAGGGCATCGTGACGTTGGAGCACGTCGGACGTAACCAGAACGGCGACATCGTCGCCCGCGCGGTACGCACCACGCTGGTGCGCAAGCGGCCAGAGGACGGACGATGAGTGGCGTCGGCCCGGCGTGGCTGTTCTGCCCGGCGGATCGCCCGGAGCGATACGGCAAAGCGGCTGCGGTCGCCGACGTGGTGATCCTGGACCTGGAAGACGGTGTGGCCGCTGCGGATCGGCCCGCCGCTCGCGAAGCGTTGCGGAGCACGCCGCTTGACCCGGAGCGGACCGTGGTGCGGGTGAACCCGGCTGGAACCGAAGACCAGGCCCGCGACTTGGAGGCCCTGGCAGACACCGCCTACACGACGGTGATGCTGGCCAAGACCGAATCCGCCGCCCAGGTCGCCGCGCTGGCGCCCCGGCAGGTGGTGGCCTTGATCGAGACCCCACGCGGCGCGGTGTTCTGCGCCGAGATCGCCGCCGCACAGCAATGCGTCGCGATGATGTGGGGCGCCGAAGATCTGGTCGCGGCCATGGGCGGCGGTTCCAGCAGGCACTCCGACGGCCGGTACCGCGATGTGGCCCGCCACGTGCGCTCGAGTGTGTTGTTGGCGGCCTCGACGTTCGGCCGGGCCGCACTGGACGCCGTCTACCTCAACATCCGCGACCTCGACGGGCTCAAAGCCGAAGCACTCGATGGCGCCGCGGTCGGATTCGCTGCTACGGTGTGCATCCACCCGAGCCAGATCGCGGTGGTCCGTGACGCCTATCGGCCCGCCCCGGAACGGGTTGACTGGGCGCGCAGGGTGCTCGCCGCGGCGCAGACCGAGCGCGGGGTGTTCGCGTTCGAAGGACAGATGGTCGACTCCCCGGTGCTGCGGCACGCGGAAGCCATCCTGCGGCGAGCGGATTGACGCACCAGGAGGACTGACCGCGCATGCGCATCACCCAGATCATCGAGACACCGGTCCGATTGCGCGGCGAGGTCGCCAACGCCTTGGTCGATTTCTCCCGGCACACGGTGTCGCTGGTCGCGGTGGTCAGCGACCAGATCCGCGACGGGAAGCCGGTGACCGGGGTCGCGTTCAACTCGATCGGCCGATTCGCTCAGAGCGGCATCCTGGCCGACCGGATGATCCCGCGAGTGTTGCGCGCGAGCCCCGAGTCCTTGCTTGACGACGCCGGCCGCATCGATCCTGCGCGGGTGCTGTGTTGTGCGCTGGCAGATGAGAAGCCCGGCGGGCATGGCGACCGGGCCGGTGCCGCAGCCGCACTGGAATTGGCGTGCTGGGACCTGAACGCCAAACTGGCCGACGAGCCCGCCTACCGCACCATCGCCGAGTACTTCGGCAGGGAGTTGGACGGGGACCCCGTCAACACCGCCGTCCCGGTGTATGCCGCCGGCGGCTACTACTACCCGGGCTCCGATCGCGCGGACTCGACTGCCGCCCTGGACCGGCTGCGCAGCGAGATCCGCGGCTATCTCGATCTGGGCTACGACGCGGTCAAGATGAAGATCGGCGGCACGTCGACCAGCGAAGACCTGGCACGCATCGAGGCCGTGATCGACATCGTCGGCAGCGGATCCCGGGTCGCCGTCGACGCCAACGGCCGGTTCGACGAGGCCGGCGCAGTGCAGTGGGCACAGGCTCTGAACCCCTATGACCTGCGCTGGTACGAAGAGCCCGGTGACCCACTCGATTTCGCATTGAATGCCGCGGTCATTGAGGCCTACGACGGCGCCATCGCCACCGGAGAGAACCTTTTCTCACAGCGCGATGCGACCAACCTCGTTCGCTACGCCGGCATGCGGCCGGGCATCGACATCTTCCAGATGGATGCCGGGCTCAGCTACGGCCTCACCGAATACGTCCGGATGATCGAGACGCTCGAACAGCAGGGGTTTGATCGTCGCTTCGCCTTCCCGCACGGCGGGCACCTGATCAATCTGCACATCGTGGTCGCGCTGGGTCTGGGCGGCTGCGAGTCCTATCCCGGGGTGTTCGCACCGTTCGGCGGCTACGCACCGGGTTGTGTATTGACCGAGGGCACCATCGCCCCGACCGACGCGCCAGGCTTCGGGCTGGAGGAGAAACCCGACCTGGCTGCCGTGATCGCCGATCTGGTGGGAATGAGCCGATGAAGATCGCGGTCATCGGATGCGGCGCCATGGGTTCGATCTACGCCGCCAGATTGGCGGCGGCCGGCAACGACGTGCTGGCCGTGGACCGGTCGAGCGCACACGTCGACGCCATCGCCGCCAATGGCCTACGGATCAGCGGGCCGCAGCCTGACCAGGTGGTGCCAATGCGCGCGGCCACCACCGCCCCGGCCCTGTCTCTTATACA
>NZ_JRMM01000135.1:0-11253 GCF_000972905.1 Mycobacterium sp. UM_Kg27 | reverse complement strand
TGTGTATAAGAGACAGGTCCAGCGGCGGGGCACCGCCGATGTCGAAGAGATAGCGCATCTCCAGCGAGTGGGTCGCGCCGATCGGGAACGGCACCTGGTCGAACAACTCCGGAGCCGGTGCGTGCGGGTCATCGAATTCGTAGCCGTAGACGGGCGCGCCGCCGCTCAGGCCCCGGGCCATCCGGTCGGCCAGGCAGGCGAAGATGTCGTCCGTCGCAGCGGCCGCGTAGGCCAGCGAGACGCTGCCGTCGAACCGGCCCGGCGGATAGTGCTCGGCGACCGCGGCGGCCGAGTCGCGGCCGAAGGTATCGCGCAGCTCCTCGGGGTATTCCGCGGCGGTGATCTCCTGTCCGACGCGGAGATATCGCAGCGCGACGAACATGGTGAACTCATCACGGTTGACCCCCAGCAGCACCGGCGTGCCCGCCGGCCCGCCCTCGGCCGGCGACTCCCGGAACACCCGCACCGGATCCTTGGGCAGCAGCGCGCCGCCGACCACCGGCCCGCTGAGGCGATCCGTGCCGAACCGCGAGTACCACAACGGCTTGGCCAGCCGCTCGGGCGGCAACGCCCGCAGGCACGACGCCGTCTGCTCGTCCGGGTCCTGCGGTGCGGTGGCTCGCTCGCCGCATCCCAGCGATTCGGTGTACTCACGGCTGATCCGCTGCGCCTCGGATACCTCGACCTGGGCCTGGCACGGCCCGCTCTGAATGATGGCGGCCCGGAACAGGCCGGCGGAGTCGGGGGCGGCCAGGTGGTCACAGACCGACATACCGCCGGCAGACTCGCCGGCGATCGTCACTTTGTCTGGGTCACCGCCGAATTCGTCGATATTGTCGCGAACCCAACGCAGGGCCGCCTGCTGGTCGGCCAGGCCATAGTTGCCGGGGTCCCCCAGCGCCGGGTCGGCCAGGAAGCCCAGCGCCCCCAGCCGGTAGTTGATCGTGACGACGATGACGCGTCCGCGGACGGCAAGCCGTTGCGCGTGGTAGATGTCGCCGGCCCCCCGCATGAAACTGCCGCCGTGGATCCACACCATGACCGGGAGCGGTTCGGCGGCTGAGCCGGTGGGCGTCCAGACGTTGAGCGTCAGGCAGTCCTCGCTGATCGGGTCCACGTCGGCGGCGTCCGGTTGGATGCACCAGGGCCCGCGTCTGACCGCGTCACGCACGCCCGGCCACGCCGGCATCGGCGCCGGGCGTTGCCACCGCAACGGCCCCACCGGCGGCGCGGCGTACGGGATCCCTTGAAACAGCCGGTGATCCGGACCCACGGCGCCCCTCAGCAGGCCAGAGCCGGTCCGCACCACGTCGGCGTTGAGCGCGACCGCCCGGGGCCCCACGCTCGGGTGCGACGCCGCCCCGTCCGAGCGCGCGCACCCGCCGGCCAGCACCGCGGCCAGCGCCAAGACGACGGCGCCGACCCGGCGACCCCACCGACACGATCCGATCGACATGGTCGAAGAGCCTAATCGGGGTGGATCAGCCCAAAGCGCCGCCACGACGGCCGGAGATCCGCAACACTGGCTTCAAACCTGACACGTGTCAAGAATATTGTCGAGGAGCAGGGTATGAGCACACCGATCATCGACCAGGCCGCCCAGGTGTTCGTCGACCCCAGCGCCTATGCCGATGAGCCCCGTCTGCACGCAGCCCTGACCCATCTGCGCGCACACGCACCGGTGTCGCTGGTCGACCATCGGCCCTACCGCCCGTTCTGGGCCATCACCCGCCACGCCGACATCATGGAGATCGAACGCGACAACCAGCTGTGGATCAACGCGCCGCGTCCCCTGCTGGCGCCAGCCGACGCCGACGACCTACAGCAATCCCTGCTGGAGTCCGGGATGGGTCTGCGAACGCTGATCCACATGGACGATCCGCAACACCACAAGATGCGCGCAATCGTCTCAGACTGGTTCCGCCCCAAGGCCATGCGAATGCTCAAGACCCGCATTGACGAGCTCGCCGCACAGTACGTCGAGAAGATGGTGCAACTCGGCCCGGAGTGCGACTTCGTCCAGGAGGTCGCGGTCAATTACCCGCTGTTCGTCATCATGTCGCTGCTGGGGTTGCCGGAGACGGACTTCGGTCGCATGCTGCGGCTGACCCAGGAATTGTTCGGCGGCGACGACGAGGAGTACCGCCGCGGCCTGACTCCCGAGGAACAGCTGCCGGTGCTGCTCGACTTCTTCTCCTACTTCGGAGCGCTGACCGCGGCGCGGCGCGCACAACCCACCGAGGACCTGGCCTCCACGATCGCCAACGCGACCATCGACGGCGCACCGCTGTCGGATGTGGACAGCGCCTCTTACTACGTCATCATCGCCACTGCCGGCCACGACACCACCAGCGCGGCGATCAGCGGTGGCCTGCGGGCACTGGTCGAACACCCCGATCAGCGCGAGCGGCTGCGAGCGGACCTGCGTCTGATGCCGACCGCGGTCGAGGAGATCATCCGCTGGGTGACGCCGGTCAAGGAGTTCATGCGCACCGCCACCGCCGATACCGAGGTGCGCGGTGTGCCCATCGCCGAGGGCGAATCGGTTTATCTGTCCTACGTTTCGGCCAACCGCGACGAGGACGTGTTCGACGACCCGTTCGCCTTCGACGTCGGGCGCGACCCGAACAAGCATCTGGCGTTCGGCCATGGTGTGCACTTCTGTGTGGGATCGGCTTTGGCGCGTATGGAGATCAGTAGCTTCTTCAACGCTCTGTTGCCGCGGCTGGAGGCCATCGAACTGGCCGGTGAGCCGCAGTTGGTGTCGACGACGTTCGTCGGCGGCCTCAAGCACCTGCCGATCCGCTACCGGCTGCGGTCCTGACCGCACAGCAGTGTCACGGCACGGTGCGCGAGCATCGCGATCGTCGCGTGCGGCCCGCGACTGGTGATCCGGGGCAGCGCCGAGCCGTCGATCACCCACAGCCCGTCGATGCCACGCACCCGGCAGTGCGCGTCGAGCACCGCCGTCTGGTCGCCGTCCGCTCCGATCGGCGCACTACCGCACAGGTGCTGTGATGT
Source organism: Mycobacterium sp. UM_Kg27 (assembly GCF_000972905.1). Taxonomy (NCBI): domain Bacteria; kingdom Bacillati; phylum Actinomycetota; class Actinomycetes; order Mycobacteriales; family Mycobacteriaceae; genus Mycobacterium; species Mycobacterium sp. UM_Kg27. The sequence goes on along the minus strand of NZ_JRMM01000135.1, from coordinate 8,232 downwards.
CGACCAGCGTGGTTCGGCACCAACATCGCGCAACGGCAGCATCTGCTTGACCAGGTCCACTCCGCGGCGCAACGCCAGCAGATCCTCGGGCTCGGTGTCATAGCGGTGTTCGATGCGAGGCGCTACCTGCGGGTCCGCCGAGATCAGGCTTATCCGGCCGCGAGCACGTGGAGTCATCAGCGCAACCCCGATCTGCGGCTGATCGGGCGTGACGGCCTCACCGACCATGGTGGCGAAACCTGCTGTGTAGGGCCGGATCTCCAAGTTCTCATAATGCAGCACGGTCTCCAACACGGGGCGACCCGGCGTGCCCGGCCATTCCGCCGCCACCAGCCATTCCGGGTGATCCGCACAGTGCGCGCCGACGGGAAGCGCTGCCCGCACCGCGACACCCGCGTCGCGCAGCATCGTCTCCTCACCGACACCGGACAGCATCAACAGGTGCGCTGAACCAATCGCCCCGGCGCACAGCACGATTCGATCCGCCGTCAGTGTGAGGGGACCCTGATCGCCGATCGCTTCGACTGCGATGGCTCGGCCGGCTTCGATGGCGATGCGGACCGCCCGAGTCTGGGTGAGCACCGTAAGGTTGTCCCGCGACAGCGCCGGCCGCAGGTATGCGATACCCGGCCCAGCGCGTACGCCGTCGGCAGTGATGTTGAGCGGCACGGCGCCCGCGCCGTACTTCGTGGTCAGCGTCGCGTCGTTGAGATCGTCGATCCAATCGAACCCTGCTCGCTGCACGGCATCATTGAATCGCTTTGTGTTATCGCACATTTCACGGGTGCGACGAACCGGTATCGGGCCGGCGTCGCCGTGCTGGGGGCCCTGGAAGTCGAGGTCGGTCTCGACGGCCCGAAAGGACTCCAGCAACTGCTCCCACGCCCAGCCCGCCGGGTAGCCGGCGAAGTCTGCCGGCAGCCCCCGGCAGAAATACCCCCCGTTGACCGCGCCGGAGCCTCCCACAGCCGCCCCCCGCACGATCGTCAGCGCATTGCCGGCCCCGCTGATCAGCTCGGCGCGGTAGCGATGCACCAGCCGGCTGGCAGGGCCGATCGGCAACGTCAGCGCGTCGGCGGCCTGGGCGGCTAGGACCGGATCCTGGAGCCCTGGGCCCGATTCCAGCACCGTGACGGTGTACGAAGGATCCGACGAGAGCATGGCCGCGACAATCGATCCCGCGCTTCCAGCCCCCACCACCAGCGCATCGCTGTGTACCACCGGAACGGTCAAGGCGGCCTAGCTGCGAATCTGCGGCTTGAGCGCGGCAAGGTTGCGTTCGCGCACCACCCCGGTCCACAGGCCGGCGCCGTAGGCCAGATCGTCGACTCGTTTGAGCAGCAGATAGGCCGGCAGCCCCAGGGGCCGGGAGTCGTCTTCACTGCGGGCGTGCCGCAGCCAGTCCACCACCCCGTCGGCGACGGCCGCCAGCAGGAGCGCCTTGCGGCACCGCTGTGACACACACGCTGCCAGTATGGCGACCGGCCAGTAGTGCCGGCACAGTGCCGAGGCGAGCTGCAGCCCGGCGCTCGCCAGTCCGCGCAGCGTCACCATCAGGACATCCGCCGGCGCGGTGTCTGGGCCTCGCATAGACCGGGCCACCCGGTGTCCGGTCAGCGCGGCGATCGCCAGCGAGACCAGATAGCCCAGCGCCGAGCCGAGCGCCATCAACGCCCAACCCGCCAGCGCCCAACCGGAGATCACCATGGGTGCGGCTTTGTCGGGATGACGGGCCGACAGCGGTGCCGCCGAGCCTCCGTAAAAAGCTTTGCGCGCCACCCAGTCCCGCAGATCCACCCGATGATCGTGGGCAACCTGCGCGATCGGCTCGTAGCGCAGCCTGCTGCCCGCGTCCACCAACCGCCAGCACAGGTCGACGTCTTCACCGGAGTGCAGTGCCTCGTCGAAGCCACCCAGCTCGCGTAGCGTGCTGGAGCGGCAGATGATGGCCGCGCTGGGGACGTAGGCGACCTTGCCGTATGGCACCACCGGCGCTTCGCAACCGCCCAGGTCCAGCGACGAACGGATCGCCTCGTACCGCGCGACCAGGTGACCGCTGTCGGCCATGCCGACGATGCGGGGGGCGACCAGAGCCACGGCCGGGTCGCAGAAGTGCCCCAACAGGGCCTCCAGCCAGCCCCGGCGCGGCACCACGTCGGAATCCAGGAACGCCACGAAATCCGTCGTGCAGGCCCTCAACCCGGTGTTACGTGCGGCCGCCGGGCCCCGGTTCTCCTCGTGGCGCAGCACCTGCACCTCGCAGCAGTGGGCTGCGGTCAGATCTTCCTGGCGGATCGGGATCTGCGATCCGTCGTCCACCACCACGACGCGCAGTCCGCGCAACGCCGTTACCAGCCGTTGCAGCCCGATGATGTTGTCTCGCACCGGAATAACCACAGTCACGTCTCGATATGATGGCCCGCCGGCGGGCCGTGGGTGGGCGACGGTGGCGTCGAGCAGGGTTCTGGCCAGTTGTGCGCTGACGGCGTCGCGTACTTCCAACCGGCCATCGGACAGCATCCCCTGGGCGGCCGGCGCCAGCCGGAGCAGCCGGGTCGGCGAACCGCCCAGCAGGGTGGATCCCCGCCCCAGGACCCGCACCTTCCGATCGACCTGCACGGCGAAGCCGTCCGGCAGCCGAGCCGCGCTCATCGCAGCATCCCATCCGGGCCGGGGGCCCAGGCACCGATGGCCGCCAGCCCGGCGTCGACCATCTCGCGGAAGATTCGCTGTCCCTCACCGGCGGTAGCGGTGGTGGGGTCCCCCAGCACCCCGACGGCGCTCACCGCGGCGACGCCGCCGTCGCGCATTGCGGGCAGCAACTCCGCCAATGGCGCGCGATTGCCCGGCAACGCCCGGTCGAACCTCACGCTGTCCGGCGAAAGATGCAGCAGCAGAGACGTTTCGGTGTGACCTGCGTGAGCATCGGCGCCCGGGGCGGCGCACGGAAGCCAGGCCACGTCGCGGCCTTCGAACCGCAGCAGGCGTACCGCTTCGACCAGGGCCGGCACATTGCCGCCGTGGCCGTTGACGAAGACCACCCGCTGCGCCCAGCAGCAGGCGGAGCGGCCGTACTCCAGCAATAGCTGGATCAGCGCCTCGGTGCCGATCGAGATGGTGCCGGCAAAGCTCTGATGCTCGCCGCTGGCCCCGTAGGCAATGGCCGGCGCGACCGCCGTGCCGGGCCCCGCCCCGGCACCCGCCGACCGCTCGGCCAGCTGCTGGGCGAGCGCCCGCGCGACCCGGGTATCGGTGTCCAGCGGTAGGTGCGGGCCGTGCTGCTCGGTCGACCCCACCGGGACCAGAAGCATCATCCCCCGCCCCGGCAGCTGACCTTGTAGCTGGTTCTGCAGCTCGCTCCACGTCGATCTACCGAGCTCGCCGCCAACCGCCATCGGACGATGGTAAGCGAATTCACCTGTCGTACACCAGTTGTTGGCGACTACGACAGGCGTTAATTTTTCGCGGCAGAGGCCCGAAATGGTCTCAGCTGATCACGTCCGTCCCGTACGCCACGGGCGTATCAGGACTGGCGCCGATTTAGCAGGTGGATACGCAGCTCCGACGAGAGGCGGACCCCGGCCGGCCGCCTAGACCCCGGCGGCGGGCACGCCCAGCGCCCGGGTGAATCCGGCCGGAATCAGGATGTCGTCCGTCGACAGATCGTGCACCGAGGCCCGGCCGAGGCCCATCAGGGCCGAGTCGATGCCGCCCCGGAGGATGTCCAAGACGTTCTCCACCCCGGGCTGTCCGGCGGCGCCCAGCCCCCACAGGTAGGCGCGTCCGATCATCACCGCACGCGCTCCCAGCGCCACCGCCTTGACGACATCGCTGCCCCGCCGGATGCCACCGTCCAGCAACACTTCGATCTGGTCGCCCACAGCCTCGGCGATGGCCGGAAGCGCCCGAATCGTCGCCGGGGTGCCGTCCAGGTTGTTGCCGCCGTGGTTGGAGACTGAGATGGCCGAAACACCCGCGTCCACAGCACGTTTCGCATCGTCCACCCTCATCACGCCCTTGAGCATGAAGGGCCCGCCCCACAGCTCACGCAGCCAGGCGATGTCTTCCCAGGTGGGCGGCGGGGTGCCCATCCACTCCCCGTAGGCCTGGAAGAACGGCGGCCCGGCCTCGCCGGGGCCCGCTTGGTTGGGCACCCGCAGGCTCGGCGGACGCATGGTCTTGGCCCAGCGCAGGAACCATCCGGGCCTGGTGAGAGCCTCCGGCATCATCTTGACCATGGTCTTGAGGTCCATCTTCTCCGGGATCGTGGGACTGCCCCAGTCCCGCCCGTGCGAGAAGCTCCAGTCGGTGGTGGCGATCATCCCGACGGCCCCGGCCGCCCGGGCACGCTCTGCCCGCTCGGCGATCGCGTCGCGTCCGCCCAGCCAGTAGATCTGAAAGAAGGTCTTGGGGTTGGCCGCGATGACCTCTTCCATCGGCTTGCTGGCAAACGATGAGAGACCCATCGCGGTGCCGCGCGCCGCGGCCGCCCGCGCGACGGCCACCTCGCCCTCCGGGTCGACCGCCTGCACGCCGGTCGGCGAGATCATCACCGGCATCGAGATCTCTTGCCCCATCACGGTTGTCGACAGTTCGCGGCTGGCCGGTACACCCACCACGTGCGGGGCGAATCCCAGTTCGCTGAACGCCGCCACGTTGTCGCTGACCGTCAGACCCTTTTCGCTGGCCGAGATCAGCGAGGAGTAAGCGGACTTCGGGAGCCGCTTTTTGGCTCGTTCCTGGGCAATAGCGACAGTTTCGAACCAGACATTACGAGCCATGATCAGATTGGACTTTCATTGCAGAGGCGGGCCGGCGGACGCATCGACAGCGTCAACGGCACCACAGTGGTGATCGGCTTGCCGCGGGAGTGGTCCGTGGCTGGGCGGGGCTTGGTGCGATCGGCGGCCAGCGCTGGTGCACCGTAACCCTGGACGCATTCCGGATCGGGTCCATCCAGTGGCAGGCCGGTGAAGAACTTTGCCGCCATGCAGCCGCCCCGGCAGCTGTCGTAGTGGTCGCAGCTTCCGCAGGCGCCGGCGGACTGCGGCTCCCGCAGTTCACGAAACAGCGGGGCGTTCTTCCAGACGTTGCCGAAGCCCGTCCCAAATCCTGAGTCGGACAGCACGTTTCCGGCCAGAAAACGGTCGTGGATGGCGAATGGGCAGGCGTAGACATCACCGATGGGGTCGATGAGGCACACCACGCGCCCCGCACCACACATGTTCAGCCCGGCCAGCGCGCCGGGCGCGCCGAGGCCGGACAGGTGGAAGAAGGAGTCGCCGGTGAGCACCCGCTCCCCGTTGGCCACCAGCCAGTCGTAGAGCTGAACCTGCTGGTCGGCGGTCGGGTGCAGGTCATCCCACACGTCGGCGCCTCGTCCCGATGGCCGCAACCGGGTGATGCGCAGCGTGGCGCCGAAGCGGCTGGCCAGGGCGGCGAAGTCATCAAGCTGGTCGATGTTGTGGCGGGTTGCGACGACTGAGATCTTGGCGTCGGAGAATCCGGCCGCGGCGAGGTTCCCCAGGGCCCGGATCGCCATGTCGAACGAGCCGGGGCCGCGGATCGGGTCGTTGACCGCTGCGGTGGCGCCGTCCAGGGAGATCTGGACGTCGACGTAGTCGCTGGCTGCCAGCTTGGCCGCCACCTCGGGGGTGATTCGCAGACCGTTGGTGGAGAACTTCACCCCGACGTGGTGCTCGGTGGCGTAGTCCACCAGTTCCCAAAAGTCCGAGCGCACTGTGGGTTCCCCGCCACCGATGTTGACGTAGAACACCTGCATGCGTTCGAGTTCGTCGATGATGTCCTTGCATTGCTGCGTGGACAGCTCGCGGGGGTCGCGCTTACCCGACGAGGACAGGCAGTGCACGCACGCCAGGTTGCAGGCGTAGGTCAGCTCCCACGTCAGGCAGATCGGAGCGTCAAGCCCGTGCTCGAACTGTTCGATAAGCCGGGGCACCGGTGCCACGGATGTCATTGGCCCTCCCTGGGCATCAGCATCTTCGAATCCGCCAGCACGCGCAGCGCATGCAGGTACGGACCCTGATCGGCATCGTCGACTCCGGCTGCGCGGCAGGCGGATCGGACATCGTCGTGGTCCGGAAGAGACCGCACCACCTCGACGATGGTGCGGTTCTTCAGGAACGACAACTTACGGGTGCCGAAGTGGTACAGCAGCGCACCAAACGACTCCGGGCGGAGCGCCACCTGCGGGTGCAGCTCCCAGCCGCGGTCGGGGTCGAACGCTGTTGCCTCCGAGGCCACGGCGACCTCCGGCATGGTCAGTAGACGCCGCACATGCCGTCGATGGACACCTCTTCGACCAGGCTTTCGGTCACGAGCTCGGCATTGGTGTCGTTCTGCTGGTTCTGGTCCATGACGCGGGCCTTTCTCACGTTCGGGTTCGACAAAGGACTGTCGTGTCGGTCACAATCTCGGACAGAATATGGCATCGAGTGCCGTAAAGGAAGTGGGGCTGTCAGATGGGCGGTACGCCGGGTCCGCAGCCACGCGCCGGGCGGCGTCGCTCCACCACCCCGCAGCACATCACCGACGTGGCGATCGACCTGTTCGCCGCCCGCGGATTCGGCGAGGTCAGCGTTGATGACATAGCGCAGGCCGCCGGCATCGGCCGTCGCACGGTGTTCCGGTACTACGCCAGCAAGAACGCCATCCCGTGGGGAGACTTCGACGCGCACCTGCACCAATTGCGGGAACTGCTGGACGCTATCGAGCCCGCGGCGCCACTCGGTGACGCGCTGCGTGCGGCGCTGTTGGCGTTCAACACATTCGGCGCGAGTGAGACAGCGCGGCACCGCCGGCGGATGCGGGTGATCCTGCAGACCGATGAGCTGCAGGCCTACTCGATGACGATGTACGCCGGCTGGCGCAACGTCATCGCGGAGTTCGTGGCACGCCGGGCGGGTCTGGACGCCGATGAGCTGCGTCCGCAGACGGTGGCGTGGATGATGCTGGGGGTGGCGCTCAGCGCATACGAACGCTGGCTGGGCGATGAGTCGCTGGTGTTGCCACAGGTCCTCGGCGAGGCGTTCGACGCCATCCGCGGTGGCCTGGACTGAGTGTCAGCAGTTACCCCGCGATATCGCGATAGGCGGCCACTACCGGCTCCAGTTCGTCTGGGGTGGCACCGTGCATGATCAGCGCGTCGGCACCGTAGCCGAACTCCTCGCGGATGCGCTCGGCGCAGCGCCGGGCGGAGCCGGTGGCCGCCGGTTCCAGCCACTCGTCGGGGATCAACGTCGCGATGTGCTCGATCTGCGCGGCGGTGGCCTTGTGGTCGATACCGCCCGGGATCGATGTCACCACCGGGTCTTCGCGGAAGCGCTGCAGCACGGCCGGGTCCCAGTTGTTGGTGCGCACCAGCAGGTCGCCGTAGCCCTGTAGATAGGTGGCCAGGCGCGCCACCGTTTTTTTGAGCCGCAGATCTTCGGGCAGGTGATCGCCCACGGTGGCGAAGCACGACCACACCCGCACGCTGGCAGGGTCGCGGCCGGCTCGTTCCGCGGCGTCCTTCACCGTTTTCACGCTGCGCTGCAAGGTCTCCGGAGTGAAGTAGGTATGCAGGATGACGTCGTCGAACAACGTGCCGCCCAACTCGAGCGTCTTCGGCCCGAACGCCACCAGCGCCAGCCGGATGTCTTCATGGAAGTCCGGGTCCAAGAACAGCACCTGATAGCGGCCGATCGGCCCGTCGTGACCCAAGATCACCTCGCCTGTCCAGAGTCGGCGCATCACCTGCGCGAAGTCGGCCATCTGCGCGGTGGTGACGTTCGGGATCCCGAACGCGGCGTACATGGCAGCCACACCGCGGCCGATGCCCAGGGTGAACCGTCCCCCGGACAATCGGTGCATGGTGGTCGCCCATGACGCGGTGATCAATGGATGGCGGGTGTTGTGATTGGTTGCCGCGGTGGCGATCTGCATCCGGTCGGTGACCGCACACGCGGCCCCGACCAGCGACGACGCCTCTTTGACGTTCCAGCGCTCGGAGATGAACGCGGTCCCGAACCCGAGTCCCTCCCCACGGCGGGCTTCATCCATCAGTGCGGCCGGGCCTTCCCCGCCGGCGCCGGCCAGCAAGTAGTAGCCCAGTTCGTCGAGGACCCGGTCAGTCATGCCCAAACCCCTTGCTTGTAGCCGTCATTCCACACCTCGGTGATCCTGCCGTCGATCACGCGGAACACTTCCATACCTGTCTCTTATACACATCTC
>NZ_JRMM01000134.1:0-11340 GCF_000972905.1 Mycobacterium sp. UM_Kg27 | reverse complement strand
GAGATGTGTATAAGAGACAGGGGGGGAAGGGCGCCGTGGCGCATCTGCTCCAGCTGCGCGCGGGCGGCCATCTGCTGGGCGAACAGCGCGGTCTGGATGCCGTGGAACAGACCCTCCAGCCAGCCCACCAGTTGGGCCTGGGCGATCCGCAGCTCGGCGTCCGATGGTGTGGCGTCCTCGCGCAGCGGCAGCGTCAGCCGCTCCAGCTCCTCGCGCAGCTCCGGGGCCAAGCCGTCCTCGAGCTCGCGAATGCTGGCGGAGTGGATCCCGCGCAGCCGGGCCCGGCTCGCGTCATCGAGCGGTGCGGCCCGCACCTCCTCGAGCAGCTGCTTGATCATGGTGCCGATCCGCATGACCTTGGCGGGCTGCTCGATCAGGTCGGTCAGCGACGCCTCCTCGTCATCGGCGGCGTCGGTGGTGCTGCTATTGAGTCCGGCCGCCAGCAGCCGCGGGTCGGCACCGCTGATGATCTCGACACCGTCTGAGTCGTCTGCGCTGCTACTGCTGGTGGTCACCGCGCTTTGTCTCCTTGCCATTCGTAGATGCTGGCCCCGCCATTGTCGTAGATCCTGGCCCAGGACCGCGATTTCTCCAGTGACACTAGCCCGTCCGGCAGGGCGAACCCGCGCACCGTCGGACTGCTGATCAGCACGTACCGGATACCCAGGGATCGCACGGCCTCCGCGACCCGCGGATCGGTGTCTGCGTCATCGGCGTAGGCCCAGAAGATGAACCGATTCGGGCCGGGACCCTGCTGCTGCGGGTAGTCGTAGTGCGTCCACAGCGGGTGCAGGCCGGCGACGGCATACATCCAGGCACTGCCGTCCACGTTGGCGTTGCCGATCACGCTGTCGTGGGCCCCGGGCAGGCCGGCCAGATAGGCGTAGGCCTGCAGGTCGCGGGAGTCGACCATCACCGAGTCGTACTTGTCGCCGAACAAGAACGCGTGCCGCGGCAGGTAATGCCAGGCCAGCCCCACCGTCGCGGTCACCAACAGCAGCCCGGTCAACACCGGCCGCGCCCGCGCGCCCACCGGCTTGGACAGCAGCCCGGCCAGCGCCGCCAGGCCCACGCCGGCCATCGGGACCAGCAGCAGCGTTATCGCCGCCATGATTCGGCGCGGGTCGCTGTAGAACAGGTCGGTGAAGGTGCCCGCCACCGCGCCCACCGGCCCGCCGAGCGGAGCCGACGACTGCACCACGCCCACCACCAGCACGGCCCACAGCGCCAACGGCCACCACACCGTGCGGGCCACCAGCACGGCTGCTCCCGCTGCGGCCAGCGCCACCAGTGCGTATTGGATCGGAAAGTCGTTGAGGTGGCGGGTGTGCATCAGCAGCGCGTCCCGCAGGCCCGACTTGCGGCCCTCGTGGGTCAGGAACGCGTGCCCGGCGATGATCTCGGCCTGCTTGCGCACGCTGAGCAGTTGCGGCAACAGCAGTAACCCGGTCGGGATCAGGACCGCGGCCAGCGCCAGGGTGTCACGCCGCTTACCGCGCAGCGGATTCCACAGCGCTCCGTCTTTAGGGCACAGCCACCAGGCCGCGACCAGCAAGATCGTGACCATGCCTCCGGTCAGGTGTACCGAGAACACGCCCAGCAAGGCCAGCACCGCCACGCCGATTCGGTCGCGCAGGGTGCGGACCGCGGTGATCAGCACGAACGCCGGCGCCACCAGGCCGTAGGCCACCAGGTTGGGCATGGCGGCGGTGCCGAACTCGACGTAGGGCAGCGCGGTGAACGACGCCGAGAGTGCGGCGGCGGCGCTGGCGGACACCGCGGTCACGGGGGTGCTCGTGACCCGTTGCAGCAGATTCCAGGTGAGCAGTGCGGCGCCGACCGGGAACAGCCACACCGAGGCGGCCAGGCCGGCCAGGGTGTAGCCGGTGGTGGGTGCGGCGCCGGTCAGCTGGCACAGCACCGCGGTCAGCGCGTGAAATGCCGAGGGGTAGTACAGCGCGGCGTGGGTTTCGACGTTGCGCAGCTCGCCCATGTGAGTCGGTGAGGCCTGGCCGGTGTCGAGGATGAAGCGGACGGTGTTGGCGTGCCACACCGCGTCCCAGGTGCTGGGAATGCTCTGCCAATCCGGGATGCCGCGTATCGCGGCCCAGCCGATCAGCAATACGCCCAGCAGCGTTCCGGCGGCCACCGCCAGGGTCGGCCACAACGCCGGCGAGGCAGCCGCCACCTGGATGCTCCGACGGCGTTCCAGCAAAGATCGAGTTCGCTTCGCCAGAACCGCCGTCAAGGCTCCGGCCACTACCAGCGCGGCCGCTGCCGTGGTTGCGTTCCAAGGGATTCCGAGGGCGCCGAAAGGGACGATGGCCAGGCCTACGACTCCGTAGGTCAGCGCCGGGCCCACCGCTACGGCTAATGGCCGGTTCAGCCCCGCGCCGGCCCCGATCAGCGCGCCCGGAAGCACCAGCAGCAAAAGCGCCGTGACCATTCCGAAGCCCAGAAGCACTGCACTAGTATGTCTGCCAAGGTGACCCAGCTCCGTATTGCGGGGGAGCTATCTCGTTATGCGAGACGTTCACCGGTCGATCTTGAGAAGTTTTAAGGTGGCTGGCATGGCCTATGACGTCGCTCGCGTGCGCGGATTGCACCCGACGCTGGGTGACGGATGGGTGCACTTCGATTCGCCGTCGGGCATGTTGATTCCGGACTCGGTGGCCACCACCGTCTCGACTGCGTTCCGGGGATCACTGGCGAAAGCGGCCGGACCTCATCCGGCGGCCCGGCGCAGTGCCGCGGTGCTCGTCGCGGCCCGCCAGGCGGTGGCCGATCTGGTGGGCGCCGATCCCGCTGCGGTAGTGCTGGGACCGGACCGCGCCGTGTTGTTGAGCGCCTTGGCCGACGCCGCGTCGTCGCGGGTGAGCCTGGGTTACGAGACCGTGGTCACCCGCCTCGACGACGAGGCCAACATCGCCCCCTGGGTGCGGGCCGCCAACCGCTACGGCGCCAAGCTCAAGTGGGCCGAGGTCGACATCGAGACCGGGGAGCTGCCCAGCTGGCAGTGGGAGAACCTGATCACCCCGTCGACCCGGCTGGTGGCACTCACCGCGGGGTCGGGGGTGCTGGGCACCGTCACCGATGTTCGCCCGGTGACCAAGCTGGTCCACGATGTGGGCGGCGTGGCCGTCGTCGACCACTCGGCCACGGCGCCCTACCAGCTGCTCGACATCAACGAGGTCGAGGCGGACGTGGTGGCAGTCAACGCGGCCTCCTGGGGTGGTCCGCCGGTGGGCGCGCTGGCCTTTCGCGACCCGGCGCTGATCGAGACATTCGGGTCGGTGTCGCTGAACCCGCACGCCGTGGGCCCGGCCCGGTTGGAGGTCGGCCTGCACCAATTCGGTCTGCTGGCCGGGCTGGTAGCCAGTGTCGAGTACCTGGCATCGCTGGACGAGTCGGCTCGGGGAAGTCGGCGCGAGCGGCTGGCGGTGTCGATGCAGTCGTCCTCGGCTTATCTGAACCGGCTCTTCGAGTATCTGCTGAGTTCCCTGCGGTCGCTGCCGCTGGTGATGCTGATCGGCCAGCCTGAGGTGCGCATCCCGGTGGTCAGCTTCGCCGTGCAGAACGTGCCGGCCGAGCGGGTGGTGCAGCGGTTGGCCGACAACGGGGTGCTGGCGATCGCGGACGCCGGATCCCGGGTGCTGGAGACGATCGGGGTCAACGACATCGGAGGAGCGGTCACCATCGGGTTGGGCCACTACTCGACGATGGCCGAAGTGGACCAGTTGGTCCGGGCGTTGGCGTCGCTGGGCTGACGGCTCTCGGCACGCTTCGCAGCCGCCGAAATCTCATTTGCCTCACCCGTAACCGGGCGGGTGGGGTGTGGTGTGTGCCCAGCTTGGAGCGACAACTCACGTGAGGGCGCGTCGACCGGCGGCCCGTGGCTGCGTACTCGCTCGCCGCGCTCGCGATCCCGCTACGCTGTGGGCCGTTACCGCGAAGCACCCTTGAAGGTTGATCAGAAGATGGCAGAACCGACGACGTCCTTGGCCCCTCTGGAGCTGGACACCCTCATTGACCTGATGCAGCAGCAGGCTGCGCGTCGTGGGGATACGCCCGCGTTCATCTTCTGTCCAGAAGGCGATATAGAAGAGGACCGGGTCACCTATCGCGACCTGGACCGGCGGGCACGCTCGATCGCGGCGAACCTGCAGCGTCACGGCGCGGCCGGCAAGCGCGTGCTGGTGCTCTGCCGCCCCGGTGTGGACAGCATCGCCGGGCTGTTCGGCTGTTTCTACGCCGGCGCTGTCGCGATACCGGTCGACGAGCACTGGCCTATCCGGCGGATCGAGACCGTCGTGCCCGAAGCGGATGCGGGCTTCGCGCTGGCGACGGCGAAAACCCAGGCCAAGATGAAGGCTGCGGTGGACGGCCTCAGTTCGGGGCCGAAGCTGACGTGGCTGGCCATGGATGAGGCCTCCGGCGACGGGGCGGACTGGCAGCCGCAGAGCGTCGGTGCGGACACCCTCGCCATGATCCAGTACACCTCGGGCTCCACCGGGGTGCCGAAGGGTTGCGTGCTGACCCACCGCAACTACCTCAGCAACCTGGAGATCATGCGGTGGGCGCTGAACCCGCCGGCTGACGCACCGGTGATGAACAGCCCGATCAGCGGGGTGTCCTGGCTGCCGCAGTACCACGACATGGGTTTCGTCGGGGGCATCCTCGGCACCATCTACGGCGGCCGGACCACCGTGCTGATGTCGCCGAGCGCCTTCCTGATGCGCCCGCTCCGGTGGCTGCAGGCGATCTCGCGCTACCGGGCGACCATCACCGCCGCCCCCAACTTCGCCTACGAGGCCTGCGTCAAACGCAGCAACGCGCAGCAGCGCGCCGCCTTGGACCTGTCGAGCCTGTCGATCGCCGTCGTCGGCGCCGGGCCCATCAGTTCGGAGACTCTGCAGTCCTTTACCGACGCATTCGCTCCCGCCGGTTTCCGGCCGGAGGCCTTCATCCCGGCCTATGGGCTGGCCGAGGCGACGTTGGGCGTGACGGGCATGTCCGAGTCGGCGTTGCCGGTGGTGCGGCATTTCGACCGGGCCGCGCTCACCGAAGACCGAGTCGTCGAGGTGGCCGCCGACGTCGCCAAGCCGGAGACCGCGTTACCGCTGGTGGGCTGTGGCAAGAAGTCGGAGCTTCTGGATGTCCGAATCGTCGACGCCGAGACGCGGGTGCTTCGCGCCCCTGAGGAAGTGGGCGAGATCTGGGTGTCCGGGCCGAGCGTGGGCGTGGGCTACTGGGGACGTCCCGAAGAGACCGAACACGCCTTTTCGGCGCATCTGGCCGACACCGGCGAGGGCCCTTACCTGCGCAGTGGCGACCTGGGGTTCTTCCGCGACGGCGAACTGTACGTCACGGGTCGGTGTAAGGACCTGATGACGATCGATGGCTATAGCCACTACCCCAATGACATCGAGCTGACCGTGCAGGCATGCCACCCGGCACTGATGCCCAGCCGTGGCGCGGTGTTCCAGTTGCCCACCGAGCGCTACGCCCCCGAATACCTGGTGGTGGTGCAGGAGGTGCACCACCACGAGGCAGCCGGGGTCGATCCGAGCGACCTGATCGCTTCCATTCGGGCGGCTATCCGTACTCACCACGGAATCGACGCCCAGGCGGTCGTACTGCTCAAACCGATGCGGATACCGACCACCACCAGCGGCAAGATTCAGCGCGGCGCGTGCCGCGACCAGTACCTGGCCGGTGAGCTGACCGTGTTGGCCGAATGGGCGGAGCCGCGGCCGGCAAAAGAGGCGGCGGGACTCAAGAATGCGCTGTTGGCCGGACTGGGGCGGGCCGTCGCGGCCCGGTTGGGGCAGCCTCGGGCGGAAGGGCCGCCGGGCCAGGGCTGAAGTCCGCCCCACTGAAGTCGCCCGCTGAGGCGTCGCCGGAGCGCGTTGCCGGCTATGCCCGGGTTCAGCTGCGGCGGAGTACCGGAGCACCCTTCTCGGCAAACCGGGTCATCAGGTTCGGTGTGGTCCTGGCGCTTGGCACCTAAGCAATCAGCGGGCCGCGGAATACTCGTTAACAACGCCTGAGAAGCCCCCTCGGCCAGTGGCCGGAACTGCTGCGACCTGGGCCTACAGTCGTCCGGTGTCGCGGAAATATATCGCGATGCGTGGTATATATCGGGGTTTTTACGAAGTTTTTCCTTATAAAAATTCCCGTTCGACAAACCGGAAAACTCATGTAAGTTTAAGCAACGTCCGTAGTCAGTGTCCGTAGGAGAACATGATGAAGCTGGCGCTTCGCCCGTACGTCACCCCCGGTGTCGCCATCGCGGGTGCCGCGTTGATCGCGGTAAACGGGGCCGTTCCCGCGGCAGTGCTGCGGCCCCAGGTCGAGCCTCACCAGGCTCTTCAGCAGGTGCAACACCTGCCCGTGAAGCTCACGGCCGATTTCTTCGGACCGTGGCAGGACCTGTTCAGCAACACCGCCACCAACCTGGTGGCGATGGGGACGGACAACGGGTGGGCCAATCTGCTCCAGCAGATCTTCAGTGACCCGAGCTCGCTGTCGCGGCTCCCGGAGGTCTTCGAGTTCCTGACGTCGATCATGCCGTCGATCAGCGGTTCCGACCCGCTGATGGTCCTGCTCTCGCCGATCCTGACCATCGGCATGGGGATCATCGGCCCACTGGTCACGGTCAATGACGCAATGCAGGACATCCTCAACCAGATCTTCAACCCCAATGATCCGCTGGACCCCTTCGCGGCGATCTTCACCGCGTTCCCGCGCCTGCTCGACGCCTGGCTGAACGGCACCAGCACCATCGATGTGGTCGGCGTCAGCATCCCGGCCTTCAACGGCATCCTCGTCCCCGGTCAGAACCTGATCATCGACCAGACCGCCGAAGAGCTGGCCAACAACCTCAACATCGGCGACCAGACCATCGCCAGCCTGCTCGACCAGACCGGCATCGGCACGCTGCAGGTGGCGGGCATGTTGACCGGCCTGCTGGACAGCGTCGGCCTGGGTGACGACACCCCCGTCGACGTCATCAACGCCCTCGGCTTGGGCAGCCTTGAGGTCGCCAACGTGCTGACCACCGTCTTCGACGCGGTGGGCATCGGCAATCCCACCATCGCCGAACTCATGGACATGCTGGGCATCGGCAACGTCCAGGTCGCTGACATCGCCATCGACTTCACTCAGGCTCTGGGCTTCGACAACCCGACGGTCGTCGACCTCGCCGGCGACATCGGTCTGGCCGACCTCAAGCTGGCCGACCTGGGTATGGACGTGCTCGAAGCGCTGGGCATCGGCGACCCGACGGTCAACGAGCTCCTGGTTGATGTCGGCGCCGGCGACCTGACGCTCAACGGCCTGCTGCAGACCGCGGTGGACGCGCTGGGTCTGGGCGGTCAGACCGCGGCGGACATGCTCGACGCCACGGGCCTCGGCACCCAGACCACCCACGAGTTCATCACCGCGCTGCTCGGCGGCCTGGGCCTGGGCAACCAGACGATCATGGACCTGCTCAGTTCGGCTGGCCTGGCCGACGCTGACATCGGCCAGTTGGCCTCGGTGGTACTCGGCTCCTACGGCGACACCACGGTGGCCGAGGTCATGGGTTTCGCGGGCTTCGGCACGGTGACCGTCGGCGACATCACCGACCTGTTGGGTATCACCAACCTGTCGGTGGGCACCATCCTCGGCAACCTGTCCTACATCACCGGCAACCTCACGGTCAACGACATGCTCGCCGCTACGGGCATGACCCCGCTGGACAAGGGCGGTGACGCCCTGCTGTCGGCTTCCCTGGCGGGTACGACCATCGCCAGCTTCTTGGGCGACCAGCTGAACGATCCACTCGTTTCGATGCTCGGCCCGATGGGCGAGATGACCCTCAACGAGATGATCTCGACGAACTTCTCGATGACCCTGGGTCAGATGCTCACCGACTCGGGCATGGCCGATCAGACCCTGACCGACCTGGTGCTGGCCGGCATGCCCGACGCGCCGCTCTCGTCGCTGCTCGGCGTCATGGGCAACACCACCCTGGCCGACCTGATCGACCAACTGGTGCCCGCTGACCAGACCATCATCGACATGCTCACCGCGTCGGGCCTGGGCGACCAGACCATGAGTGAGCTGCTCAACCAGTTCTTCGGTGACCAAACCGTCGCCAACGCGCTGGACGACGGTGGGGTGGGCAGCATGCACCTCGACGACATCATCCGTCAGACGCTCGGCCCGCAGACCGTCAACGAGATGCTCAACGACTTCGGCCTCGGCGGCCAGTCGCTCAGCGACCTGTTCGACCAGTTCTTCGGCGTCAGCACCATCGCCGACCAGATGATGGCCCTGGGCCTGGGCGACCAGACCCTCAACGAGTTGATCGACTCGCTGTTCGGGACCTCGACGGTCAGTGCGCTGCTCGGCGACTTCGGCCTCCAGACCGTCGACGAGCTCCTGGCCTCCCTGGGGCTCGGGGATATGACCGTGATCAACGCGCAGATCAGTGAGTTCTGGGGCTCCATGTCCTACTGGCTTGACGGCCTAGGGGACCAGATCACGGCGGTGCTCAGTGGCTAAGCGACCTGAACGGCAAAGCAACTTCGGAACTTTCGTCCGGGAGGGCGTCATGCAGCAAACACTTCGTCCATACGTCACCACTGGCCTGGCTGTCGCGGGGGTGGGCCTGGTCGCGGTTCCCCCCGTGGCCTCGAATCTGCCGCAGCTTCAGCACCAGCTCGCCACGGTCGAGCAGCGCGGTGTTGCGCTCACGTCGGGCTTCTTCTCGCCCTACACCGACCTGTTCGAGAACACCATCGCGAACCTGCAGGCGCTGAACCAGAACTCAGTGGACATGTGGGGTCTGCTGCAGCACATCTTCATGAACCCGCAGCAGGCGATCTCCGGCATCCCGGATGTCATCAACATCTTCACCAACTCGATGCCCACCATCGGGTTCCAGGCGTTCCCGTTCCCCGCGGAACTCGACGTGCAGCTGCCGACGTGGGCGGCCGGCCTGCTCGCCGCCATTGGCCCATGGGTGACCATGGGCAACGCGTTCCAGCAGATCATGGACGAGATCGTCAGCAACATCTTCACCGACCCGATGAAGTCGTTCTCGGCTCTGATCGGCGCGCCGGCGACGCTGTTGGACGCCTTCCTCAACGGCAGCAGCGGTGTCGACTTCGGGGGCGCCTACTTCCCGTTGTTCAACGGTGTCTTGACCCCCGGGCAGCCGATCGACGCCAACTTCAACATCGGTGACGTGGTCGAGCTGTCCGGCATGGGCGACACCACCATCACCGAGCTGCTGTCGCAGGCCGGTATCGGCGATGTCCCGCTGGAAACGCTGATCATCGACCTGCTCGACGGGCTCGGCCTCGGACACATGACGCCGGTGGACCTGCTCAACGACATGGGTATCGGCACCCAATCGCTCTCCGAGCTGCTGATCGGCCTCTTCAACGAGGCCGGCATCGGCAACCCCACCATCGCTGAGCTGTTGGAGAGCCTTGGCGGAATCGAGCCCGGCGACTCGGTCGCCAGCCTGCTGATCGCACTGCTCAACCAGACCGACATCGGCAACCCCAGCCTGTCCGAGCTCATCCTGAGCTTCGTTGGCGGCGACGACGCCACCGTCGGTGGCCTGATCAAGGACCTGCTCGGCGCTCAGGGCAACGAGTCCCTGGCCAGCTTGATCGACCCGACCTGGACTGTCGGCGGATTGCTGACCGATTCGTTCGGCGACCCGTCGCTGACCGACTTCTTCGAGCAGATGGGCCTCGGCACCATCACCATCGGCGCGCTCGCGGGAATGTTGGGCGAGTACGGCGACCAGACGCTGATTGACCTGCTCAACGAGGGTTTCCTCGGACCGGACATCAGCGCCAACACGCCGTTGACGGACATGCTGCTTTCGATGTTCCCGCCCGGCGCCACCCTGTCCGACTTCATCGGCGATTACGGCAACACGACGCTCGGGGACATCTTCCAAGAGATGCCGATCGGCGAGAACACCATGGGCTACCCTCCCGACACTCCGGTGAACGACATCCCGGTTCAGGCCTTGCTGTACACGCTGCCCAGCCCGAACCCGGCTTACCCCAACCTGGGTGACACCCCGTTGGGCATTCTCGCCCCCGACCAGGCCAGCCTCCTGGAGAAGGCCGGCAACCCCACGCTCGGCGCGGTGATGGGCACCAACACCGTTGGCGTGACTCTGCAGAACCTGAACCTCTACAACGTCACCGTGATCCAAGGGGTCGATGCCATGGGCATCGGCGACTACACGCTGGAGGACCTGTTCAACGGTCTGGGCGACCTGACCGGCAATGTCACTCTGGGGCAGTTCCTCACCGCCTGGGGCTTCGACCCGACGTTGACCGAACTCTTCACGAGTGTCGTTGAGGGGCTGGGGCTGACCGACACCACGTTGCTCTCCCTGTTCGAGGACTGGGGCATGGGCAGCCTCAGCCTGTCCGGCCTGATCGACAGTCTCGGCTTGAACGACATCTACATCCAGTCGATCTTCAACAACCTCGGCCTGAACAACATCGACATCGACATGTTCATCGACCGCCTGGGGCTGAGCAGCATCTCGATCGCCGGCATCCTCAACGGCTTGGGCCTCAACGACCAGTCCCTCGAGGACTTCATCAACAGCCTGCTGGGCGGGGTCTCGATCGACAGCATTCTCAACGGACTGGGACTGGACGAGGTGCACCTGGACCAGTTCATCACCGACCTGATGACGAGCGTGCTGGGCGACCCCACGCTGGGCACCCTCCTCGGCTGGATCGGCCTGGACAACTACGACCTGGACACCATCGTCGCCAACCTCGGCCTCGACGGGACGATCAACTCGCTGCTCACCGACCTCGGCCTGGGCAGCCTCGACATCAACGGCCTGATCGACGGGCTGGGGCTGTCCGACCTGGGCTTGTTCGGCATCAACGGGGACTTCTTCGGCGTGGCGTCGGAGTGGCTCAACGACATTCCGAACCAGATCGCCGCGGCACTGGGCTACTACGGCTGAACCGGCTGAGCGGTCATGCCGCCAAATCCAAACTTCATCACAGACAGAGCTAGCACAACTGTGGGCCACACAGATAGGAAATCCCAAATGGCAGTAGGGCGTAACACTTCGGGCAACGGTCAGCAGGGTCGGCGCAGCCGGCGGCTGTTGGGGGCCAGCAGTGCCGTTGGCGCGTTTTTGACGTTTGGGATGGCGCCGTTGTCTGCGGCGCCGGTGGCGCAGGCCGATGAGTTGGACTGGGTGGTGGATCTGCTCGGTGCGGATCTGGCGGGTGCGTTCGGTGATCTGAGTCAGGCGTCGTCGTGGGAGACGTTGTTCGACCAGGGGGCGTGGGA
>NZ_JRMM01000133.1:0-11402 GCF_000972905.1 Mycobacterium sp. UM_Kg27 | reverse complement strand
TCGGCAGCGTCAGATGTGTATAAGAGACAGCCGCTGAGCTGAGGAACACGATGGCGGCGATGCTCGAAGAGGCGCAACTGGAGTATCCGCATCCGGCGGGGGCGCACTGGGTGCCGCGCCGGCTGGGCGGCAGCGCGCCCACCCTGGCCGAAGCGTTGGAGATGCGGGCAGCCGAGTTGGCCGAGCGTGATCGCAAACGGGCCGAGCAGGCCCACCGCGGACCGCGGCGCTGGACACCGGCCGGGCGGAGTTCGCGCTGATGCAGCTCCACGGCGGACCGCCCGCGCTGATCGCCAGCGACGTTGACGGCACCCTGCTCGACGACACCGAGAACATCACCGCGCGTACGCGTGATGCGGTGCACGCAGCGGTGGACTCCGGCGCCCGCTTCGTACTGGCGACCGGACGCCCGCCGAGGTGGATCGCGCCGGTGGTCGACGCGCTCGGGTTCGCCCCGATGGCGGTGTGCGCCAACGGGGCGGTGCTCTACGACCCAGCCACCGACCGGGTGGTCTCGGCTCGCACGCTCTCGGCCGACAGTCTGGTCAAGCTGGCCGAGGTCGTCGGCCGCGCCCTCCCGGGGGCGGGTCTGGCCGTGGAGCGGATCGGCGAGAGCGCACACGACGCGGCGACCCCGCAGTTCGTCAGCTCGCCGGGTTACGAACACGCCTGGCTCAACCCGGACAACACCGAGGTGTCGTTGGATGACCTGTTGTCGCAGCCGGCGATCAAACTGCTGATTCGCAAGGCGGGGATGTCCAGCGCCGCCATGGCCGAGCAGCTGCAGGCGCATGTCGGAACGGCCGCCGAACTCACCTACTCCACCAATCACGGGCTGATCGAGGTGGTGCCGGCGGGCATCACCAAGGCCAGCGGTATCGAGGAGCTGATCGCGCCGCTGGGGATCGGGATCGAGCAGGTGGTGGCGTTCGGGGACATGCCCAACGACTTGCCGATGTTGGTGCGTGCGGGGCACGGCGTGGCGATGGGCAACGCCCATCCCGACGTGCTGGCGGCGGCCGCCGAGATCACCGCGCCCAACACCGATGACGGCCTGGCGCGGGTCCTGGAGCGGATCTACCTGCGTTGACGCTGCGCCGGTGGCGCAGTCCTCTCGCACCTTCCCGCCCGCGCCGCATCACGACGCCGGTTAGCTGACTCCGAACGGGTCGATCACCCGGGAGAAGCGCTCGAGCTGCACCGGCGGACCCTCCGGGGGCGGCGGGGGCAGCTCCTCGGCGTTGCCGTCGACGACCCTGATGACCGTCGCACTGGCCCGGTTGTAGTTCAGGGTGCCGTGCTGGAAGTTCTGCCCCACCCATTCCGGTTCGGCGAGCTCGGCGCTGGTCGGCAACCCGAGCACGCCACGCTCGTAACCCAGCGAAGCCCAGGCGTCGTAGATGGCCCCGGTGATCGGCTGCGCGCCGGTCTCCGGCGACCAGTACACCGCGCCGTGCTCGAAGGTGGCGTACTTGGTGGAACCCTCGCCGATCGCCTCCGGCGACGTCGGGGCGCCGAGGATGCCCTCGGCACCGCCCAGTTCCATCCAGCGGGTGTGGATGGCGCCGCCCTCCATCACCCGGGCGAGATCTTCCGGCCCGGGCGGTTCGTTGAACCGGGAGGCGATCTCCCGGATCTCGTTGAGTGCGGCGTAGCCCTGCTCACCGGGGCACTCGGTCGCATCCAGGTCGCGGTGGCCGATGATCGAGGGCAGTGTCAGCGACGAACCGCGCGGAAAATGGGTGAACGAGCCGCCGGCGGAGACCAGCTGCGTGATACCGCGCGGATCGGTGCGGTCCAGACCCAGCCGCCAGCCCAACAACCGGCCGACTGTCTCGAGTTGGATCTGCGGGGGAGGCGCGTCGTCGAAGGTGCCGATCATGGACACCCCCCAGGTGTTGTTGTTGAACCCGCCCGCGTGGCTGCCCATGATGCCCCGGGTCAGGCCGCCGGCCCGGCCCTCGAAAACCTGGCCGTACTTGTCCACCAGCGCGTTGTAGCCGATGTCGCACCAGCCCAGGGTGCGGGTGTGATAGGCGTAGATCGCCCGGATGATCTCCGCGGAGTCTTCGGGGGAGTAGTCGTTGGAGCCTGCGGTGTGGTGCACCACGGCCGCGTGCACCGGGCCGCTCTCCACGGGCTTGCCGCACCGGCCGTAGGCGCCCACGCCCCAGTGGCTGCGCGGAATGATGTTGGGGGGCTGGCCTGGCCCCAGCACCGCCTTGGGCGGCTGCCACTGTGCGTCGGCCGGGGCTTTGGGCGGCGTGATCAGCACCGCGGAGACGTTCTGGGCGAAGGGTTGTGCGGCGGTGGCCGGTACATAACCGAGATCGCCCGGGGTGGACTTCTTGGGGGCCGGCCCGGACTTGGCGGGGTCCTTCGTCGTGGCCGGCCTGTTGGCCCCGGCCGTGGGTCGAGCCGGATCGCCGGGGGTGTTCGGTGCGGATCGGGTCACCGCGATCTGTACTGCCGTGGTCCGGCCGACGAATACCGGCTCGGTCCCGTCCGGTCCGGGAGCGGGCGCATCGGCCGGCCGTGGACCCGGTGTCTCCTGCTTGGTCTCGTGCGCGGTCGCATACCAGGGCCCCCAGGTCCCGTCGGCGCGCTTGGCGCGAATCCGTGCCGAGGTGCCGCTCAGGTCGGCGCCGGTGAGCGCGACCATGGTGAACGGTTCGTCCTGGGTGATCTCGCGGACGGTGACGCCCGGCTCCAGATTTGGCAGCGGTTGCTGGTTCAGCTTGGTCGCGGCGGCGCTGGGGGGCCGCTTGGCGGCGTCGACCGGCTTGAAGTCCGACCCGGAATTCAGTGCCCACGGCAGGATCAGCACGGTCGCGAGAGACGCGGTCAGCTTGATCGTCGGCGCGGGACGACGACGGGTTGGCACGTGCTGATGTTACGTATGTGTCTTGTGTTGTTGGTGATGCGACACGCGTCCACCGACAACGGCCGGCTCCTGGGCAATTGTTAACGGCACCGCAGAGTCTTCCGGTGCCCGCCGGGTGCGGGCTGACTCTGCGGTGCCGTTGGGCGGAACAGCTCCGCTGTGTGTCTGGTTACGGCAGCGGCGGGGCCGGGGCGGCGACTGCCGGTCCGGCGCCCTGTGCGGCCTGTGCGATGGACGGGATCACCACACCCTTGAGCAGGTCGATGGCCTGTCCGGCGCCCAACTGGTTGGCAGCGCTCATCAGGTCGCTGACCAGACCACCGCTACCGCTGCTGGTCTCCGGCATACCCAGGGACGGGTCACCGAGGATCGGGTAGGTGCCGTCGAGGCCGGGGTCCAGGCCCACCGGCGACGTCAGCGGCAGACCGTCGGACCCGAGCAGGCCGGTGTCCGGGCTGGTCAGGCCGGGGCTGGTCAATCCCGGGCTGGTCAAGCCGGAATCGGTCAGCGGCGGCGTGGTCAGGCCGGGCGTGGTCAGGCCGGATGTGGTGGACACGCCCGGCGTGCCCAGCGGCGGCGTCGACAGCGACGGCGTGGTCAGCGACGGGTCGGTGAGACCCGGTGTGCCCAGCCCGGGCGAGGTGAGGCCCGGCGCGCCCAGGGACGGGTCGGTGAGGCCCGGTGTGCCCAGACCCGGCGAGGTCAGGCCGGGGTACATCCCGGTCGAGGCGGTTCCGTTGGTGAAACCGGGCACCGGCGGGAGGTTCACCCCGAACTGGGACAGGCCCTGGGTGAGGGCGGTGATCAGCTCACCGGGCAGGTCGGCCACGGACGACGCCGCGACGAAGTCATGGTGCTGGGGCGCGCTGTTGCGGGCGGCCAGCTCGGATACTGCGACAACTGCGAACGGACTCGCGACCGCCAGGGCGGCGACTGCGCTCATGGTTGTCGAGAGCCTGCGTCGACGTCGGTTCGGCACGGAAGTCTCCTCAATATGTTTTGCCGTCGGGGCCGCATTGCGCGGGGCCGTCGTGGCGCTCACTGCACTTGCATCTGTCCTACGTGACCGACGGTACGCGTGTGACTCGTGTGAAAAGAGTGACGAGATCGAATCGTGAGGAAACCGCTACCAACCCTTCCTCGGCGCTCTGAGGTCCCCGGATCGCCGAGCGGCCGGGAATCGGCGGGCGATAGTCAAGGTGCAAGCGGGGGCGGCGGGGCGCCGACGAGGCGGGCGGGCGCTGGTCGGCTACCCTTGGCGCCGATGACCGCTCGTTTTGACCTCTTTGTCGTGGGTTCCGGATTCTTCGGCCTGACCATCGCCGAGCGCGCAGCCACGCAGCTCGGCAAGCGCGTTCTCGTCGTCGAGAAGCGCCCGCACATCGGCGGCAACGCCTACTCCGAAGCGGAACCGCAGACCGGTATCGAGGTCCACAAGTACGGCGCCCACCTGTTCCATACCTCTAACAAGAGGGTCTGGGACTACGTGCGGCAGTTCACCGAGTTCACCGGCTACCAACACCGGGTGTTCGCCATGCACCACGGTCAGGCCTACCAGTTCCCGATGGGGCTGGGCCTGGTGTCGCAGTTCTTCGGCCGCTATTTCTCCCCCGACGAGGCCCGCGCTCTGATCGCCGAGCAGGCCTCGGAAATATCGGGGATCGACGCCGCCAATTTCGAGGAGAAGGCGATCAGCCTGATCGGCCGCCCGCTGTATGAGGCGTTCGTCAAGGACTACACGGCCAAGCAGTGGCAGACCGATCCCAAGGAACTCCCGGCGGCCAACATCACCCGGCTGCCGGTGCGCTACACGTTCGACAACCGCTACTTCAACGACACCTACGAGGGGCTGCCGGTCGACGGCTACACCGCGTGGCTGGAGAACATGGCGGCCGACGAGCGCATTGAGGTGCGCCTGGACACCGACTGGTTCGACGTCCGCGACGAACTCCGGGCAGCCAGCCCCGCCGCCCCGGTCGTCTACACCGGCCCGCTGGACCGCTACTTCGACTACGCCGAAGGCAAGCTCGGCTGGCGGACCCTGGACTTCGAGCTCGAAGTGCTCGACACCGGCGATTTCCAGGGCACGCCGGTGATGAACTACAACGACGGCGACGTGCCGTTCACCCGTATCCACGAGTTCCGGCACTTCCACCCCGAGCGCGACTACCCGACCGACAAGACCGTGATCATGCGGGAGTACTCGCGGTTCGCCGACGACGCCGACGAGCCCTACTACCCGATCAACACCGAGGCCGACCGCGCGGTGCTGACGGCCTACCGGGCACGCGCCAAGGCCGAACTGGACACCGCGAAGGTGCTCTTCGGCGGGCGGCTGGGCACCTACCAATATCTGGACATGCACATGGCCATCGCCAGTGCGCTGAACATGTACGACAACGTCCTGGCGCCGCACCTGTCCGACGGGGTGCCGCTGGGGGAGGGCAGTAAGGCATGACCGACAGTTCGCGCGCGGTGAGCCGGCTTTCGCGGATCATCCTGCCTCGCCAGGGCGAGCCGCTGGATGTGCGCAAGCTCTACATCGAGGAATCCGAGACCAACAGCCGGCGGGCCCACCCGCTCACCCGCACCAGCCTGGAGATCGGCGAGGAGTCCGAAGTCTCGTTCGCCACTTACTTCAACGCCTTCCCGGCGTCCTACTGGCGTCGCTGGTCGATCGTCGAATCGGTGGTGCTGCAGCTGGAGCTGACCGGGGCGGGGCGCGTCGACGTCTACCGCTCGAAAGCGACCGGTGCGCGTATCGCGGTGGACGGCAAGCCTTTCGGATCGGTCGAGAACAGCGACACCCCGACGGTGGTGGAATTCGAGATCGGCCTGCAGCCGTTCGAGGACGGCGGCTGGATCTGGTTCGACATCACCACCGACACCGCGGTCACGCTGGACCGCGGCGGCTGGTACGCCCCGATCGAGGCGCCCAGCCGGGCCGACATCGCCGTGGGCATCCCGACCTTCAACCGGCCCGACGACTGCGTCAACGCGCTGCTCGCGCTGACCTCCGACCCGGATGTCGACGAGGTGATCAGCGCGGTCATCGTGCCCGACCAGGGCAACCGCAAAGTTCGCGACCACCCGGGCTTCGCCGCGGCCGCCGCCGGCCTGGGAGACCGGCTTTCGATGCACGACCAGCCCAACCTCGGCGGGTCCGGGGGCTACAGCCGGGTCATGTACGAGGCGCTGAAGAACACCGGCTGCGAACAGATCCTGTTCATGGACGACGACATCCGCATCGAGCCGGACTCGATCCTGCGGGCACTGGCGCTGAACCGGTTCGCCAAGACGCCCACCCTCATCGGTGGACACATGCTCAACCTGCAGGAGCCCTCGCACCTGCACATCATGGGTGAGGTCGTCGACTCGGGCGTTTTCATGTGGACCAACGCCCCGCACACCGAATACGACCACAACTTCGCCACCGACCCGCTGGCCGAGTCCCCGGACCTGCACCGGCGCATCGACGTCGACTTCAACGGCTGGTGGATGTGCATGATCCCGCGCGCCGTTGCCGAGGAGATCGGCCAGCCGATCCCGTCCTTCATCAAGTGGGACGACGCCGAATACGGGATCCGGGCCGGCGAGCACGGCTACCCGACCGTCACCCTGCCGGGTGCGGCCATCTGGCATATGGCCTGGAGCGATAAAGACGACGCGATCGACTGGCAGGCGTATTTCCACCTGCGCAACCGGCTGATGGTGGCGGCCCTGCACTGGGACGGCAACATCTCCGGGCTGATCCGCAGCCACCTCAAGGCCACCCTGAAACACCTTGCCTGCCTGGAGTATTCGACAGTCGCCGTGCAGAACAAGGCGCTGGACGACTTCATGGCCGGCCCCGAGCACATCTTCTCGATCCTGGAGTCGGCGCTGCCGGACATCCACGCGCTGCGCAAGACCTATCCCGATGCGGTGGTGCTGCCGGCGGCCAGTGAGCTGCCTGCCCCCTCGCAGCGCCGCAAGCCGATGCGGCCCCCCGTGCAGCCGCTGACCATCGGCTACCGGCTGGCCCGTGGCATCCTGCACAACCTCAAGGCCACCGAGCCCGAGCATCATCGGCGCCCGCAGCTCAACGTGCCCACCCAGGACGCCCGCTGGTTCCTGCTGTGCACCCAGGACGGCGTCACTGTCACCACCGCCGACGGCCGCGGCGTGGTCTACCGGCAACGCGACCGGGAGAAGATGTTCTCGCTGCTGCGCGAATCATTGCGCCGCCAATACGAATTGGCACGGCGGTTCGACGCGTTGCGCCGGACCTACCGCCGGGCGCTGCCCACACTGGCGAGCAAACAGCAGTGGGAGACGGTGCTCCTTCCCGATGGCGCCACGACGTCATGACCGAACTCGGCAGCGCCCCCGACCGCATGGACCTGGATGATTCGGTACCCCCGCACGGCGAGGACGCCGTGCTGGTGGCGGTGCAGTCGGCACTGACCGGTCGCCCCGGTGTGCTGCCGGCGGCCCGGACGATGTCGCACTTCGGCGAGCACAGCCTGGGCTGGCTGGCGGTAGCGGGGCTCGGCGCCCTGCTCCAGCCGCAGCGCCGCCGCAGCTGGCTACTGGCCGGCGCCGGGACATTCGCCGCGCACGCCGCCGCGGTCGTCATCAAGCGCATCGTGCGCCGCGAGCGGCCCCATCACCCGGCGATCGCGGTCAACGTCGCCACGCCCAGCCGGTTGAGCTTCCCCTCGGCGCACGCCACCTCCACCGCAGCGGCGGCCATCCTGCTGGGCCGCGCGGCCGGTCTGCGGCGCGGGGTCCTGCCCGCGGTGTTGGTGCCACCGATGGCGCTGTCGCGCATGGTGCTCGGGGTGCACTACCCCAGCGACGTGCTCACCGGTGTGGCCGTCGGCGCCGCGGTCGCGGCCCTGACCGATCGAGTGAGCCGCCCGGACAACTCTGGAGACCCGGCATGAGCGCAGAAACTGAAGATCGAGTGTCAGAACTCGGACCGCCGGCCAACCTGCTCTCCGGGGTGATCAAGGCCATGCGGCCCCGCCAATGGGTGAAGAACGTCCTGGTGGTCGCGGCCCCACTGGCGGCGCTCGGCGGCGGCATCCACTATGACTACGCCGATCTAGCACGCAAGTCGCTGATCGCGTTCGTCGCGTTCAGCCTGGCGGCCTCGGCGATCTACCTGGTCAACGATGCCCGTGATGTGGAAGCCGACCGGGCGCATCCCACCAAGCGGTTCCGGCCGATCGCGGCCGGTGTGCTGCCGGTCGGGCTGGCCTACGCCTTGGCGGTGCTGCTGGGCAGCGGCTCGCTGGGCATCTCCTGGTGGCTGACGCCGAATCTGGCGCTGGTGATGGCCATCTATCTGACCATGCAGCTGGCGTACTGCTTCGGGCTCAAACACCAAGCGGTGCTGGACATCTGCATCGTGTCGTCGGCGTACTTGCTGCGGGCTATCGCCGGTGGCGTCGCCGCAAGCATCCCGCTGTCACAGTGGTTCCTATTGGTCATGGCGTTCGGGTCACTGTTCATGGTGGCCGGCAAGCGCTACGCCGAGAAGCAGTTGGCCGAACAGACCGGGGCCAAGATCCGCAAGTCGCTGGAGAACTACACCGGCACCTACCTGCGTTTCGTCTGGACGGCGTCGGCCACCGCGATGCTGGTCTGCTACAGCCTGTACGCCTTCGAGCGCGACAGCGGTTCCGGCTCGTGGTTCGCGGTGTCGATCATTCCGATCGTCATCGGGGTGCTGCGCTACGCCGTCGATGTCGACGGTGGCATGGCCGGCGAAGCCGAGGACATCCTGCGACGTGATCGGGTGCTGCAGCTGGCGGCGCTGGCCTGGATCGGAACCATCGGTGCTGCCGTCGCCTTCGGCTAGTTCGTCCCGGGGGGCCACGAGCGGCAGAGCGCCGGACCCCCGGGTCCGGCCGCTGGGCTGGCCCGCGGTCTCCTACAGCCCCTCGGTGCGGCTGAGCTCATGGGCCGGGGTGGCGCTGGTAGTGCTGATGTTCGGCATCGGGGCGTGGCGGCGGCGCTGGATCTCCGACGACGGCCTGATCGTGCTGCGCACCGTGCGCAATCTGCTGGCCGGCAACGGCCCGGTGTTCAACGTCGGGGAGCGCGTCGAGGCCAACACCTCGACGGCGTGGACGTACCTGATGTATCTCGGCAGCTGGCTTGGCGGGCCGGTGCGCATGGAGTACGTGGCGCTGGTCTTCGCGCTGGTGGCGAGCCTGGCCGGGGTGGCGATGCTGATGCTGGGCACCGCCCGGCTCTACGCGCCGGGGCTGCAGGGCCGCCGCGCGCTGCTGTTGCCGGCCGGGGCGCTGGTCTACATCGCACTGCCGCCGGCCCGGGACTTCGCCACCTCCGGCCTGGAGGCCGGTCTGGTGCTGGCCTACCTGGGCCTGCTGTGGTGGATGCTGGTCTGTTGGTCGCAGGCGCTGCGGATGCCCCGATCCCGCGCTCGCGGACCGCTTTTCACCGCATGCCTGGCTTTCGTGGCCGGCTGCAGTGTGCTGGTTCGCCCCGAGCTGGCGCTAATCGGCGGCGGTGCGCTCGTCATGCTGTTGATCACCGCGCGGCAGTGGCGGCCGCGCGCGCTGATCCTGGTGGCCGGTGGCGCGCTGCCGGTGGCCTATCAGATCTTCCGGATGGGCTACTACGGCCTGCTGGTGCCGGGGACCGCGCTGGCCAAAGATGCGGCCGGCGACAAGTGGTCGCAGGGCATGATCTACCTGGCCAACTTCAACGCGCCTTATGCGCTGTGGGTGCCCGCCGTGCTGCTGGTGGCGCTGGGCGCGGCGCTGTGGGTGGGCGCCGCCGTGCGCTACCGGCCGCGCCGGCCGGTGCCGCCCGGCGTCGGCCCGTGGGCCCGACTGGTGCAGAGCCCGGGTGCGGTGGTGTGTTTCTTCGTGTTCAGCGGACTGCTGCAGGCGGCCTACTGGGTGCGCCAGGGCGGCGACTTCATGCACGGGCGGGTGCTGCTGGCGCCGCTGTTCTGCATGCTGGCCCCGGTGGCGGTCATTCCGGTGCTGCTGCCCGACGGCGCGCGGTATCGGCGCGAAGCAAGCCTGCCGCTCAGCGGAGCCGTCGGCCTGCTGTGGCTGGCGGTGGCCGGCTGGGCGCTGTGGGCAGCCAACTCGCCGGGGATGGGTGATGACGCGACCCGCGTCACCTACTCCGGGATCGTCGACGAGCGCCGGTTCTACTCCCAGGCCACCGGCAACGCCCACCCGCTGACCGCCGCGGACTACCTCGGCTACCCGCGGATGCGCGCGGTGTTGACCACCATCGCCGCCACTCCCGACGGGGCGTTGCTGTTGCCGTCGGGCAACTACGACCAGTGGGACGTGGTGCCGGTCATCCTGCCGGTACCCCCGGGCGTCGGCGTTCCGGTCGATCCCGAACCGGGCGGCACCGGACCGCACACGGTCTTCTTCACCAACATGGGCATGCTGGGCATGAACACCGGCCTTAACGTGCGGGTGCTGGACCAGATCGGGCTGATCAATCCGATCGCGGCACACACCGAGCGGCTCGAGCACGGCCGGATCGGCCACGACAAGGACCTGTTCCGGGACTGGGTGGTGGCCGACGGCCCGTGGGTCAAGTGGTACCCGCTGATCCCGGGCTACCTGGACCAGGACTGGATCGCCCAGGCCGAGGCGGCCCTGCGTTGCCCCGACACCGCGGCGGTGCTGGGCTCGGTGCGTGCGCCGATGGGCCCGCGCCGGTTCCTGTCCAACGTGCTGCACTCGCCGAGCTTCACCCGCTACCGGATCGAGCGGGTCCCGCGCGACGAACTGATCCGCTGCGGACTGGCCGTGCCCGAACCGACCCGAGCGACCTATACCGGGATGCCGCCGGAGCTCCCCTGAGTGCGGATCCCGCCAAAATGTGACGGACGTCATTGCTGCTTGAGCGTGTTCATCCGCGGAGCCGGTTCCCACCGGCTCGAATGCCCCTGATCGAGATCGAGCGCGACCGTCACAGAATCAGGCATTTAGCGAGTAGGCGAATCCAATGGGTGAACCCCGAGTCTTGGATTTCCGACATTTTGTGGTTGACTACACCGGCACTGTCGCGTTGGTACGCACAGATCGGGTCCGAGTCGGGCCACGCTATGAGCAAAGTACGGCAACGAATGAATGAGGATGCCAAGGATGAAGTTGCTTGACAGGTTGATGGTCGTCGCCGGTGGCGCGGCCCTGTTGGCGGGACTGGTCGGTGCCGTCGGCGGTACCCCCGAAGCGAGCGCGTTCTCCCGGCCCGGTCTGCCGGTCGAGTACCTGCAGGTGCCTTCGGCGAGTATGGGCCGCGACATCAAGGTCCAGTTCCAGAGCGGTGGCTCGGACTCCCCGGGCCTGTACCTGCTCGACGGCATGCGGGCCCAGGACGACTTCAACGGCTGGGACATCAACACCCCGGCGTTCGAGTGGTACCTGAACTCGGGTATTTCGGTGATCATGCCGGTCGGCGGCCAGTCCAGCTTCTACAGCGACTGGTACAAGCCGGCTTGCGGCAAGGCGGGCTGCTCCACCTACAA
>NZ_JRMM01000132.1:0-11926 GCF_000972905.1 Mycobacterium sp. UM_Kg27 | reverse complement strand
GCCCCACCCCCCACCCCCTGTTCACCCTCCGCGTAACCACCCCACCCCCACACCCGCCTCACCCTCGGTACCCTCGCCTAAGTGGCCGCCTTTCGACGACTCCCACCCAAAACCCTGTTCAAGCGCCTAGCCATCGCGGGCGGCGTATTAACAGTCCTGGCCGGCATGGTCTGGGTGAGCCGCGCCCAGCCGGTGCAGCAGCTCATCCCGCAGCCGCCGGCCGAGGCGATCGGTCCCGGGGTTGGCATCAATGTGTCCTCCACCGGCAGCTCCGAGGCCACCAGCTGCACCGCGGGTTTCTTGGTACGCAGCAAGGACGGCCGGCCGGGACTGTTGTCGGCGGGGCACTGCAACAAGCCCGGCGGCTCGGGCACGGTGTCCATCCACAACGGCGCCCTCTATCCCACCGTCGGGGCGTTTACCGAGAGCGTCTACGACGGCAAAGACGGCCACAACATCGGTCTGATCACGTTGGACGACCCGGACAAGTTCCCGCTGTCCCCTGAGGTCGATGGACATCCGGTGAGCGGCGTGGCCGAGCGGGTCAACATCGGCGACACGCTCTGTCATTTGGGCGTCCGCAGCGGTGAACCGATGTGCGGACCGGTTTCCGCCAGCGAGAAGGGCAAGGTCAGGTTCGCCGCGGCGACCACCTGCGGCGATTCCGGTGGCCCCGCCTACCGGATGCGCCCCGACGGCACCGCCGAAGCGGTCGGCATCCTCACCGCGGAGTCCGACGGCGAGGATCCCGAGACGGCCTGCGCTGAGCCTCGCGAGTCCTCCGTGGCGCAGCTGATCAAGCCGTGGCTGCAGGCCTGGCAGCTGACGCTGGTCACCACGACGTAAAAAGCCTCTACCGCAGCAGCCCGGCGCGCGCGACACTGAACCGAACGGGACGCTGCGTCGTGTCACCTCCGGGAGGCTGGTGCATGGGTAGAGGAAAACCAGCGGAAGAGCGGCACTCGACCGCGGCCGCGCCGCGGCCGGACTGTTCCGCGCGTACGGGCAGGGCCTGAACCGCCATGACCGCAGACGACCAGGCCCGTCCCCGCTTGAGCAGCGCTTCCAGCGCCATGCATCGCGACTTGGCGCCCAACCGGGCTGTGGTCGCCGCCGCGCTGGCGCATCTCTCCGTCGAACACCGCGTCCTGTTACGTCGTGCCTATTACGACGGATGGAGCACCGAGCAGATCGCGGTCGACCTGGAGATCGCGGAAGCCGGCGTGAAGACCCAGCTGCACTACGCGCTACGGACCCTGCAACAGACACTGCGAGATTTGGGAACGGTGCAATGACGTTTGACCACGAGTACGGCATGTGGGATGCCGCCTACGTGCTGGGGTCACTCTCGGAGTCCGACTATCGCGAGTACCAGACGCACCTCGACGAGTGCCCGTTATGCCAGGATGCCGTCTCCGAGCTGTCGGGGATGCCGGCCGTGCTGTCGCTGCTGGATCAAGAGGACTTCGGCGAACTCGACCTGGAATCGCTCGACACCGCAGACGGCGCGTTCAGCGCGGGTCTCGCCGCCGCCGGCGTCATCCGCCAGGTCAACGGCCACGAGTCCGGTGGGTCGGTGGCGGTCCTGCAACCACCGGAGACGGTCTTCGGAGTCTTTCGCCCCGGCAACTACGCTCCGGTCCCCGACGAACTCACGGCGTTCGATCTGCCCGTCGAGGGCTACATCCCGCCGGAGCTCAACGGCTGGTATCTGCGCAACGGCCCCAACCCCCGCGAGGCGGGCGGTCACTGGTGCACCGGCGAGGGCATGGTGCACGGGGTTCGGCTGGAGAACGGCCGGGCCGCCTGGTACCGCAACCGCTGGGTGCGCACCGAGAACTTCGACCGCCCCCTGCCGCTGTTCAATCCCGACGGCAGCCGCAACCTGCACTCCAGCGCGGCCAACACCCACGTTATCCGGCACGCCGGCAAAACCCTGGCGCTGATGGATAGCGCATTGCCCTACGAGATCTCCACCGAGCTGGACACCCTCGGCCCCTACGATTTCGCCGGCAAGCTGGTCGATTCCATGGCGCCGCACCCCAAGGTCTGTCCGATCACCGGCGAGTTGCACTTCTTCGGATACGGCGACCTCGCCCGACCGCACATCAACTACTACCGCGCCAGCGCCGACGGCGCGGTCCAGGTTCGTCGTCCCATCGACGTCCCCGGCCTGACGCTGATGCATGACTTCGCGCTGACCGCCCAGCACGTGGTGTTCCTGGACCTGCCGCTGGTGTTCAATCCGCAGGTTGCGCTCACCCGACGAGTCGAACGCGACCCGCCCTACCGGTGGGACGACGACTACGGCGCCCGCCTCGGGGTGCTGCGTCGCGATGACCCCTTCGGCCCGGTTCGCTGGTTCGACATCAACCCGTGTTACGTCTTCCACGTCGCCAACGCGTTCGACGTGGCCTCAGCCCAAGGCAACGCGATCGTGATGCAGGTGGTCCGCTACCCCGAAATCTGGCGCGACAACAGTGATTTCGAGACCGAGGCCGCGCTGTGGCGCTGGACCATCGACTTGGAAGCGGGCGTCGTGGCCGAGGTTCAGCTCGACGACCGCGACATCGAATTCCCCCGCGTCGACGACCGGCGGGTGGGCGCATCGGCCCGCTACACCGTCGCCGTCGGCACCGACGGGCTGGTCCGCTACGACGTGGCGCGCGACAGCGCCGAGGTCCACCGGTTCGGCAACAACGGCATGGCCGGCGCACCCGACGAGGCGGTGTTCGCACCAGCACCGGGCCAGACCGACGAATCGGCCGGCTGGTACCTGAGCTACGTCTACAGCCCGGTCCGCCAGTGCAGTGAACTGGTGATCCTGGGCGCATCGGACTTCGGCGCCGCCCCCGTCGCGCGGGTGCGACTGCCGCGGCGCGTTCCGCACGGTTTCCACGGGAGTTGGATCCCGGACTGAGCATGAACCTCACGGGCGCCCGCGTCGTGTCATTAGGCAGGAGGTGATCAGCTTGCCGCGCATCGGCATACCGCCAGATCACGAAACCGCGCTGATGAAGGCGCTCTACGACGAGCACGCCGCGGTGCTGTGGCGCTACGCCATGCGCCTGACCGGTGACGCCGCCCGCGCCGAGGACGTCGTGCAGGAGACCCTGCTGCGCGCCTGGCAGCACCCGGAGGTCATCGGCGATACCGCGCGGTCACCACGGGCTTGGATGTGCACCGTGGCGCGCAACATGATCATCGACGAACGCCGCAGCGCCCACTTCCGCAACGTCGTGGCCACCCTCGACGAGTCGACCGCGCCCGAACAACCCACCCGCGACGAGGTGGACACCGCCCTGGACCGGATGTTGATCGGCGACGCCATGACCCACCTGTCGACGGAGCACCGAGCGGTGATCGAACGGTCCTATTACCGTGGGTGGAGTACGGGGCAGATCGCTGCGGACTTGGGGATCGCCGAGGGAACGGTGAAATCACGCCTGCACTACGCGGTGCGGGCTCTGCGACTCGCCCTGCAGGAGATGGGGGTGACACGATGACGTGGCCGCGAGAATTCGGCTCGGCCGGCGGGCCGGTCGACAGTGAGCATCCGTACGCCATGTGGGATGCCGCCTATGTGCTCGGTTCGCTGTCCGCGGCCGACCGTCGCGAGTTCGAGGGACACCTGGCCGGCTGCGCGCAGTGCCGCGACGCCGTCACCGAGATCAGCGGCGTGCCCGCCCTGCTGTCGCAACTCGACGGCAACTGCGTGGCTGCGATCAACGAGGCCGACGCAGCGCCGCCCCCGCCGGCCAACCTGCTGCCGTCCCTGCTGACCGAAGTGCACCGGCGCCGCCGGCGTACCCGACTGCTGACGTGGACGGCATCAGCCGCGGCGGCCGCCGTACTCGGTATCGGGGTCCTGATCGGCATCGGCTCGCCGACCACACCCTCCCCACATCAGGATGCGGTGCCGATGGCCCAAGTGGGGACGACGGCGCTGGCCTCGACGGTCGCGGTCAGGGACGAATCCTGGGGCAGCTACATCGATTTGAGCTGCGTCTGCCTGGCACCGGTGAACGCTCACCACGACACCCTGGCGTTGGTGGTGGTCGGCCGCGACGGCAGCCAGACCCGGCTGGCGACTTGGGTTGCCGAACCCGGACACACCGCGACGCCGGCCGGCAGCATCTCGACACCGTCGGATCAGATCGCCTCGGTACAAGTGGTGTCAGCCGACAACGGCCAGGTTCTGCTGGAGCGCACCCTGTAGCGACCCGGGTCATCGACATCTGCCGATGCCTTCGTCGAACCAATCCCGCCCGCAAACCGTGTCAATGACATCGTCACGAGTTAGGCGGGCAGATGTCCAGGATCGCTTCCGTGGTCGATTTCATCGTCGCCCAGCTGGCGGCAATGGGAGTCGGTCACATCTTCGGCGTCGATGGCGCGAACATCGAAGACCTTTACGACGCAGCATATTTTCGTCCCGACATCACGGCGGTGCTGGCCAAGCATGAGTTCTCGGCCGCCACCATGGCCGACGGCTACAGCCGCAGCGGTGCCGGACTGGGGGTAGTCGCCGCAACCTCGGGTGGGGGCGCCCTGAACCTGGTTGCCGGGCTGGGCGAATCATTGGCCAGCCGGGTTCCGGTGCTGGCGCTGGTGGGCCAGGCCCCGAGCACCTTGGACGGTCGAGGAAGTTTCCAAGACACCAGTGGACGCAACGGTGCACTCGACGCGCACGCCTTGTTTTCGGCGGTATCGGTCTTCTGCGAGCGGGTGATGAACCCCGAAGACATCGTGACCGCGCTGCCCCGAGCCATCGCCGCGGCACGCAGCGGCGGACCCGCGGTGCTGTTGCTGCCCAAGGATGTTCAACAGGGTTTCGTCACCGCCAGCCCGTACCGCAACGGCGGCGACAGCGGCGGCGATCCCGGCGTCATCAGCGACCCGCATCCGATCATCCACGCGCTCCGCAACGCCCATGGACCGGTCACGATCATCGCCGGCGAACAGGTGGCCCGAAACGACGCCCGGGCCGAGCTCGAGAACCTGCGGGCACTGCTGCGGGCCCGGGTGGTGTGCGTGCCCGACGCCAAAGATGTCTCCGGCACCTCGGGGCTGGGGTCCTCATCGGCACTGGGCGTGGCCGGCGTCATGGGCCACCCCTCGGTCGCCGAGGCACTGACCGGTAGTGCG
Organism: Mycobacterium sp. UM_Kg27; assembly: GCF_000972905.1. NCBI lineage: Bacteria > Bacillati > Actinomycetota > Actinomycetes > Mycobacteriales > Mycobacteriaceae > Mycobacterium > Mycobacterium sp. UM_Kg27. The sequence goes on along the minus strand of NZ_JRMM01000132.1, from coordinate 6,778 downwards.
GTGTGCCTGGTAGTCGGCACCCGGCTGACGCTGACCGCCCGCGCCGGCCTCGAGGCGGCGCTGAGCTTCATCCACACCGTGTCGATCGGTTCGGCACCGCCGTATGTTCCGTGCACCCACGTGCAGACCGTTGACCTGCGGACATCCCTGCAGTCCATCTGCCGTGCGCTGTCGGGAGCCGGGCGCCCCAGGTGGCTGCGGGTGCCCGAGTCGGTGCCGCACACCGAGTTGACTCCTCCGCCGTACACCGGCCCGGGGGTGCGCTATCGCGAGGCGATGGCCGTGCTGGACCGCGCGTTGCCCGCCGGGACCGACATCGTCGTCGATGCGGGCAACACCGGCGCTGCGGCCATCCACTACCTGCCGGCGCGGCGCGACGGCCGCTTCCTGGCCGCGCTGGGAATGGGCGGAATGGGCTACAGCTTCGGGGCCGGGATCGGGATGGCCTTCGGCCGCGGTCGGCGCACCGTGGTGATCGCCGGCGACGGCGCGTTCTTCATGCACGGCATGGAGATCCACACCGCGGTGCAGCACGGCCTTCCGGTGCTGTTCGTGCTGCTGAACAACAATGCGCACGCCATGTGCGTCACCCGCGAGCAGCTGTTCTACGACGGTTTCTACACCTACAACCGCTTCGCCCACAGCCAGCTCGGTGACGGCCTGGCGTCGATGTTTCCCGGGCTCAGCGCGATTGACGTCGACGACCCGGACACCTTCGCCGCGGTCTTGGCGTCGGCGTTGGACCGTGGGGGGCCCACGGTGATCAGCGTCGAGTGCGCCGCCGACGAGATACCGCCGTTCGCGCCGTTCCTCAATGCCATCGAGGCACCGAAAACCACTGGCCCAGTGGGTCGTAACGGCAAAGTTTCCACGCACAAGGAGGACCACTTCGATGTCGCTACCAGCCCTCGCTGATATCAGCGTTCACGCCGGTACGCCCGAGCCCATCGACGGCTTGGTGCGGGTCGAGACCAGTCCCCGGGAGGTCGCCACCCCGATCATCATGGAGATGATGCACTCGGTCTACCCCCACGACGTGGTGTTCGGCGACTACTGCACCGTCAACGACTACATCGACTGCCCGCCCGACGAGTTGTTCGACTACCTCTCCGATACGCGATGCCTGGAAGAGTGGACCTACAGCCTGCGCGGCTTCACCCCCACCGAAGAATCAGGTCTCTGGCTCGCCTACGACCGACTGGGTTCGGAGACCAAGATCTACACCCGCACCGTCTCCAACCGGGATGCCCTCACGGTGGACTACCACTGCGCCTGGGATCAGCCCGACCACCTGTGGATGATCTACCTGATCCGGATCGTCGACGCCCAGGTCGTGCTGAACAAGCCCGGATCGGTTGTGCTGTGGACCAATTGCCACCACCCGTTCTATGACCACAACCCCTATCCGGACACCGCACCGCCCCAGCGGCCGGTATGGGTCGGCGACTTCTGGGACATGTTCGGTGCCGGCCACCTGCTGGAAATGAAGAATCTGAAGGCGATTGCCGAATACCGGCACCACAACGGCCTGCCGGTCACCCCGTTCTGGATGCGATGAGGCGAAACATGACCCAGCCCGGCGAAACCCCAGTCAGTCTGATCGACGTCTCCAGCTATCTCCCCGGCGAACCCATCGCCGCCGACTACTACACGCAGTACGCCGATTCCGATGCGCTGCGCGACAACCTGATGTTCCGCGCGCCCCGATTCCGCCATCACGTCGGCGAGGACGAGACCGCGGCCGACATGATCGAGCGGGCGGCGCAGGGCATCATCGACCGGCACGGCCGCGAGGTCATCGACAACGTCGACATCTTGATCACCCACACCCAGTTGCCCGACATCCCGTTCTGCGGCGGCGGCGGTGGCATCGCTCACCGGCTGGGGATGCGCCCGTCCACCGTCCTGGATCTGCACAATGGCGGCTGCGCCGCCTTCGTGCTGGGGCTGGGCGTGGCCCGGCAGTTGTTGACCGCCGGAGCGGGCCGCAGCGCATTGATCGCGATCGCCCAGAACGCCGCCGGCCAGGTCTTCGATCAGCCCGCCGTACGAGGAAAACCGCAGGCGTCGGTTCCCGGTGACGGCGCCGCGGTCGGACTGCTCACGCTGTCGGATCACTCCCCGATCCTCGACGTGGAATGCCGCACCTACGGCCAGTACGCCGGCGACATGACCTACCACACCGACCCGCCCCGCAAGTGGTGGCAGCCGGGCCCCGGCGCCGCCTACATCGGCTTCACCGAGGACAAGATCACCAAGGTGCTCGCTCGCGGCAACCGGCAGGTTCCCGAAGTCGCCCTCGCGGTCTGTCATCGCAACGGCCTGTCCGCCAACGATATCGGGCTGTTGGTCACCAATCAGCCCAACCGGGTGTTTCTGCGCAACTGGCGCGAGGCGCTCGAAGTGCCCGAAGCACGCCACGTCGATACCTTCGACGCGTGCGGCAACCTGTTCGGTGCCGGCATCCCGATCAATCTGGATCGAGCGATCTCCCAGAACCGGGTGCAGCCGGGCGAGGTGGTGGTGATGGCGGGCTTCGCCCACGCCGGTGACTTCGCCGGCGCGGCGGCCATCCGGTGGGGCGGACGAACGCGATGACCTCCGCGGCGCACGCCGATTCGGCGACCGCCTACCCGAGCAACGCACTTCGGCCGGCCGTCGATCCATGGGCGTTGTCGCTCAACGAGAGCCCGCTGCCGCCGCTCCCGGCGGTGCGGACGGCACTGGTTGAGTCCATGGCGGCGGCCAACCGCTATCCGGAATTCCTGCCCACCGGGCTACGGCGCCTGGTGGCCGAGCACGCGCACGTGGCCGAGGAGAACGTAGCGGTCGGCGCGGGTGCCTCCGGACTGGCCATGCGGGTGCTGCAAGCGTTGACCAGTCCCGGGCAGCGGATCGTGCTGAGCACGCCCACTTTCGAGGGATTTCCCGCGTTCGCCCAGATGGCCGGACTCGCGGTCACCGACATCCCGCTCGACAGGTTCGGCCATCAGGACCTGACCGCCATGGCCCGGGCCGCCACCGCTGCCCGGATGGTGGTGGTGTGCCGGCCCCACAACCCGACCGGGACCCTGGAGCCGGTCGCCGATGTCCAACGGCTGGTCGCGAGCGTGCCCGCCGACACTCTCGTGCTGCTCGACGAGGCCTACATCGAGTTCGTCGCCCCGGGCCAGCGCATCGACGTCCCGAAGCTCATCGCGCGCTTTCCGAATGTGATTGTGCTGCGCACGTTCTCCAAGGCCTATGGTCTGGCCGGGCTGCGCATCGGCTACGCACTGGCGGCCCCGGAGCTGGCCGCGCGCCTGTGGTCCCTGCAGCTTCCATTCGGTATCAGCGCCGGCTGCACGGTGGCGGTGGCGGCCTCCTACGCGGCCGAGGACCAGCTGCAGCAGCGCATCGCCCATATCGTCGCCGAACGCAGCTATCTGCGCGCCCGGCTGCGGGCCGCCGGGGTGTACACCACCGATTCCCACGCGAACTTTGTGTTCCTGCCGGCGACGGGCCGGCCCTGGAGTGCGATCTTCGCCGACAGCGGCCTGCGAGTCCGGGGCTATCCCGACGGCGCCGTGCGCATCACGATTGGCTCCCGCGGCTCCACCCAGATGGTGCTGTCCGCCGTCGAGCAAACACTCAGTGCGCCAGCAGATGCACCGCACGCTCGAACGCACTAGGCAGCGCGCACGAGGCGGGGACCAAGGCACGCCGGGCCGGCGGCCAGGAGCTGCTCAGCACCAGGCCGCGGGTGAGCAGGCGATACCGGCGAGTGATCGAGTGCCAGGCGCGCTCATAGGACGAAAGGTTGCCGTCGACGATCGCCGCCACCGCGGCAGCGGCCTGCTTGACGGCCAGGCTGACGCCCTCACCGGTGAGCGCGTCTTCGTAGCCGGCGGCGTCACCGACCAGCAGCACCCGCCCAGCAACGCGCCGCGAAACCAGCTGCCGCATGGGCCCGCAACCGCGGGCAGGGCCACGTTGGGTGTCGGCGAGGTGGGCGGCCAGGGCCGGGAACCAGTCGAGCTGCGGGCGGTGCGGCGACAAGATGGCCACCCCCACCAAGCCCGGCTCCACCGGCGTCACGTAGGCCTCCCCCCACCGTGACCAGTGCACCTCGACGAACTCCGACCACGCCGGCACCTGGTAGTGCCAGCGCAGCCCATAGCGGCGCGGAGAACCTGCCGCACAGGAGATCCCGACGGCGCCGCGAACCACCGAGTGCAGCCCGTCCGCGGCGATCAGCCATCTGGCCCGAATACCACCCGCTGTGACTCCCGCGGCGTCTTGGACCACGCCGTCGACCTTCGTCGCAGTCCAGTCGACGTCATTCTGCTTGGCCTGGTCGGTCAAGGCGGCATGCAATGTCGTGCGCCGCACGCCGCGTCCCGGGCCGTTGTGAAACCTCGCTTCGGCCCGGCGCTGCTCGTCGAGATAGGCGATGCCGCGCAACGGCATGCCGACCGGGGAAACGCCGAGCGACTCCAGAACGGCCAGCCCGCCAGGCATCAGGCCCTCCCCACAGGCCTTGTCGATCGGGCTGGCCCGGGGATCGGCAACGATCACCGAAAGTCCCTGCTGCCGAGCACATAATGCGGCGGCGAGTCCCCCCGGCCCGCCACCCACGATCAGCAGGTCGGTGTCGAAGCCGGTCACCGGTACCCCAGCGCGACGTTCTCCACCCGAATCCGCTCCCGCAACACCGCCGCGTTGGCCAGGCTGAACCAGAGCGCGGTCAGCCAGGCGGTGTGGATCAACGGCAGTGCCAACCCCTCGAGTACCACTGCCACATAGTTGGGATGACGGATCCAGCGGTACGGGCCGCCCTGCACCAGCGGGCTTTCCGGCAGAACGATCACCTGAGTATTCCAGCGCCGGCCGAGCGTGCGCACGCACCACCAGCGCAGCACCTGACTCAAGACCGCCACCGCGAACATGGGCCAGCCCAGCCATCCGATGAACGGCCGGTTCAACACCCACACCTCGGCGACGCAGCTGACCAGCAGCGCCGAGTGGATGCTGACCATCACCGGGTAGTGGCGGTGTCCGAACTCGACGCCGCCGTTGGCGAACGCCCACCGTGCGTTGCTCTTGGCCAACACCAACTCGATGAGCCGTTCAACGCCCACCGCCAGAACCAGCACGTAATACATGGCTACCACTCCAGCACGATGAGTTCGGCGAAGAAGCGATTCAGAGCTTTATCACGGCGAGAAGGGAATTCCCCGGCGACGGCGGCCACGGTCGGAGTGTTGTCCATGCCGAGGTCACGGTGCCACCGCGGCCGTGGTTCAACGGCACGGCGTAGCCGGCGAATATTGAACGCCCGCGCCGTCCACTACGTATCTTGTCGTTAGGGGTGCCGTCGGTACCTCCGGTGGACCATTTCGGCGGAAGGTCACTACGTGCTGCACCGGATCGCCCTGCTGGCCCTCGCCGCTCCACGCCGCGTCCTGATCCTGGCCGGGCTGGTGATGGTTGCCGCGGCGGTGTTCGGGATTCCCGTCGCCGACAGCCTGTCCGCGGGGGGCTTTCAAGATCCTGGTTCGGAGTCCGCGCAGGCCACCCAGTTGCTCACCGACAAGTTCGGCCAAAGCGACCAGCAACTGCTGATTCTGGTGAGCTCGCCCGAGGGGGCCGACAGCGAGCGGGCCCGCACGGTAGGCACCGAGATCGCCGACGTGCTGCAGCGCTCGCCGCACGTCTTCAACGTCGCCTCGCCATGGACGGATCCGCCGGCTGCGGCTGCCCGACTGACCAGCACCGACGGCTCCGCCGGTCTGATCGTGGCCAACCTGCGCGGCGGCGAGAACGACGCGCAGAAGTATGCCCGCACGCTGGCCGACCAGGTGGCCCACGATCGCGCCGGGGTCAGCGTTCGCGCCGGGGGCGGGGCGATGGTCTACGCCCAGATCAATCACCAGAATCAACATGACCTGCTGCTGATGGAGTCGATCGCGATCCCGTTGAGCTTCGCGGTGCTGGTCTGGGTTTTCGGAGGTCTGCTGGCGGCGGCGTTGCCGGTCGCGCTCGGTGGACTCGCGATCGTCGGCTCGATGGCGGTGCTGCGGCTGATCGCGCTGGGCACCGACGTATCGATATTCGCGATGAACCTCACCACCGCGTTGGGTTTGGCACTGGCGATCGACTACACCCTGCTGATCATCAACCGCTACCGCGACGAACTGGCCGAGGGTGTCGCCCCCGATCAAGCACTGATCGCAACGATGAGCACCGCCGGGCGCACCGTGCTGTTCTCGGCGATCACCGTCGCGCTGTCGATGGCGGCGATGGCTTTGTTCCCGATGTACTTCCTCAAATCGTTCGCCTATGCCGGGGTTGCGACGGTGACGTTCGTGGCGATCGCGGCGATCGTGCTGACTCCGGCGGCGATCGCTCTGCTGGGGCCCCGGCTCGACGCGCTGAACCTGCGCCGGCCGATTCGCCGGCTGCTGCGGCGGCCCGAACCCGTCGTCAAGCCGATCGAAGAGGGATTCTGGTACCGGTCAACGAGATTCGTCGCCCGCCACGCGGTGCCGATCGGTCTGGCGGTGGTCACCCTGCTGGTGGCGGTCGGAGTACCGTTCCTCGGGGTCAAGTGGGGCTATCCCGACGACCGGGTGTTGCCGCGGTCCGCGTCGGCGCACCAGGTCGGTGATGCGCTGCGCCAGGATTTCGCCGACGACTCCGACCGGGCGGTGCCGATCGTGGTTCGTGACGCGAACGGCGTCGCGCCCGAAGAGTTGGATCGTTATGCCTGTCTCTTATACACATCTCCGAGCCCACG
>NZ_JRMM01000131.1:0-12208 GCF_000972905.1 Mycobacterium sp. UM_Kg27 | reverse complement strand
TCGGCAGCGTCAGATGTGTATAAGAGACAGGGTCTCGATGCCCGCCTTGCCGGATTCGTAACCCCAGCCGGACTGCTTGTATCCGCCGAACGGCATCGAGTGGTCGAACTGCATCTGACAGTTCAGCCCGACCGTTCCCGCCTTGAGCCGCTTGGCCAGTCGATGGGCCCGGCCCAGGTTGGACGTCCACGCGGTGGCGGCCAGTCCGTAGCTGCTGTTGTTGGCCAGGGCGATCGCCTCGTCGTCGTCGTCGAACGGCAGGATCGTGACCACCGGGCCGAAGATCTCCTCCTGGAACAGCCGGCTGGAGTCGGGGTCGACGCCGGTGACCACGGTCGGGTGCACGAAGTAGCCCTTGCGGTCCAGCCGATGGCCACCGGTGACCAGCTCGTTGCCGTCGGCCTTGCCCTGCTCCAGGTAGCCCAGCACCCGGGTCAGCTGCTTCTGGCTGATCAGCGGACCGACCATGACACCCTCGTCCTTCGGGCCGCCGAGCTGCATCATGTTGGCCATGTTGGCGATGCCTTCCACAACCCGCTCGTAGACGCCGCGCTGAGCGAAGATGCGCGAGCCGCACACGCAGGCCTGGCCGGAGTGCACGAAGGTCCCGAACGCCGCCATGGTGATGGCCATGTCGATGTCGGCGTCGTCGTAGATCAGCACCGGTGACTTGCCGCCGAGCTCCAGGGTCACCTTGTTGAGATTGCTTGCGGCAGAAGCGCGCACGATCTCACGACCGACCTCGGTGGAGCCGGTGAACGCGACCTTGTCCACATCGGGATGCGCGGTGATCGCCGCACCGGCGGTGTGGCCGTACCCGAGCACCATGTTGACCACGCCGTCGGGCACGCCGGCCTCGCTCAGGATGCGGTCCAGCACCAGCGCGGACAGCGGGGTCTCCTCGGCCGGTTTGACCACACTGCTGCAGCCGGCGGCCAGCGACGGCGCCAGCTTCGCGCAGAAGTTGAAGACGGGCCCGTTCCACGGGAAGATCAGTCCCACCACGTCATAGGGCTCGCGCAGTGTGTAGACGTGCTGATGCGACTCGATGCCGGTGAGGCCACCGGTGTTCACGTCCCGTGCGATGCCGTCGATCTTGGTACACCAACCGGCGTAGTAACGGAACCACTCCGAGCCCACCTTGGTGATGATGGCGGCCTGCGAGGCCGGAATGCCGGCGTTGATCGACTCGAGTTCGGCGAGGACCTCGGCGTTCTCGTCGATGAGGTCGGCGACCTTCCAGAGCACCTTGGCCCGGTCATAGTCGGCCATCTGCGACCACACCCCGGACTCGGCGGTGGCCTTGGCCCGGGCGACGGCGTCGTTGACCGCTTCGGGCCCGCAGTCGGTGAATTCGGTCAGCTGCTCTTCGGTGGCCGGATCGATGATCGGAATCACGTCTCCGGTGCCGGGGACCTTGCGAATGTCGTCCAACACCGACTGCACCGACATGGATAATCCCCTTCTCGCATTCGGATAATTGCGTTTGCACGAGGGTATGTGGTTCCCCGGCCGATGTCTAGGGTTCGCGATCGGGGCCGAGCTGCAGTGGTTGGGCGAGGGTCAGCCGAGCGGCTCAGTTGTGGCCGAAGCCATGCGCGCAGAAGTCCCAGACTTCCTCGGCGGTCAGCGGGTTGACCGCCGGATCGGCTGAGGCCGGGCTGGATTGGGCGTTGAACATGACCGTCTGCATGACCATGGCCGCCACCCGCCGGGGATTGGTTCCGGTGCGCAGCCGGCCGGCGTCGGCGGCTTGTTCGGTCAGCTCGGCGAGCAACTCCAACAGTGGCGTGTGGGCGACCCGGACCTCGACGGGGTGGGTCAGCAGCAGCGTCGGGGCGAAATCGGTGAAGAGCGGACGTTTGGCGGCCGGGTCCGGGCGCGACGACTCGAACAGCAACTCGACGGCGACCTTGACGCGTTCCAGCGGATCGGCGTGATTGGCCGTCGCGGCGCGGATCTGGTCGGCGGCTCGGCTCAGTGCGTCTTCGAAGAGCGCCAGCAGCAGCTCGTGCTTGCCGTCGAATTGCAGGTAGAAGCTGCGCAGCGATTGGCGGGAGCGGTCCACGACCTCCTGGACGGTGAAGTCCGTGCTGCCCTTTTCGATGATGATCGACTGTGCGGCATCCAGAAACCGCTGGACGCGTTGCGCCGCGCGGATCTTCGCCGTCTTGATTGAGCGTTCGACCGCGCGCTGCTTCCAGGCGGGTTCCTCGCTCGGATTGGTCACCGGCGTTCCGGACGCTGCGGTGACCGAGACATGGCGCAACTGTACTGGACATATCGGCGCCGGCGTCGCAGCGCACCGGCGTGGGGGCGACGATTCAGAGATCGTAACTTCTCCATTCGAGAATGATATTCTCATATCCGCGTCTAGGGAAGCGGACGAGCAACATCGGCGGCCGCATTCGAATCGGGTATCCCGGGCGCCCGAGTCGAGGAGTTCTGCGTGCAGCTGACCTTTGATCCTGAAGTCGAGAACTTCCGGGCCGAGTTCTCGGCTTTCCTCGACGAGCATCTGCCCTCCGATGCCGACGCAGTGGAGCGGTCGCATTCGTGCTCGGACGTGCCGGACTGGGCCCGCCACTGGCAGCGACTGTTGTTCGACAACGGCTGGCTGCTGCCGGCGAATCCGCCTGAATTCGGCGGCCGCAACGCGACGATTCTGCAGCAGTACGTGCACTCCGAAGAACTGTCCCGACGGCGCATCTACCCCAGCTTCAACCCGCAAGGTGTTGGCATCGTCGCCGCCTCACTGTTGTCGTTCGGCACCGAGGAGCAGAAACATCGTTGGGCGGTCCCGATTCTGCGGGCCGAGATCACCGCGTCGCTGGGGATGAGCGAGCCCGGTGCCGGGTCGGACCTGGCCGGTCTGCAGACCCGGGCGGTGCTCAACGGCGACCACTTTGTGGTCAACGGACAGAAGGTCTGGACCTCCGGCGCCCACGACGCCGACGTACTGCTGACGTTCGTACGCACCGACCCCGATGCGCCCAAGCACAAGGGCATCAGTGTGCTGCTGATCCCGACCGACGCCGAAGGCGTTGTGCGACGGCCCTTTGCATCAGCGTGTGCGTACGACGACATCGACTTCAACGAGGTGTTCTTCACCGACGTTCGGGTACCCGCCGAGAACTTGGTGGGGCCGCTCAACGGCGGTTGGGGAGTGGCCAACGGCTCACTTGGTCATGAACGCACGCTGTTGTGGATGAGCTTCGCCGAGCGGCTGCGCGATCTGATTCATGACTTCCACCCGGCCGGTCCGCTGGACCGTGACCGCTTTGCCACGCTGCTGATGGACAACGAGGCGCTGCGGCTGCTCGGCTCGGTGGCACTGGCGCAGGCCGCGCGCGGTGAGCAGGATGTGCCCGCACTGTCGGTGCTCAAGCTGCTGGGTTCTGAAGCCGTGCAGAACGCCGCGGAACACGCACTCGACAACGCGGGTGCGGCCGGCCTGATCCACCCCGGCAGCTCCGGTACCTACATGCCGCTCAACGAGGATCACGCCTCTGGAAGCTGGTTCGACCGCTACCTGCGCAGCTTCTCCGGAACCATCGCCGGTGGTACCTCGGAGATTCAGCGCAACATCATCGCGCAACGGGTGCTCGGCCTGCCGCGCTAGCCGCGACTGGCTCACCCCCTCGCGAGCGGCATTTCACCGACGCCGTAACGGCGTGTCTCGTCGCGAAATTGCCACTCGGCGAAGGTCAGAGCTGCACCATGCGCGGCGCCGAGCCGCGGGCCCGCAGACCGCCGCCGACCTGGCGGGTCAATTCGCGGGAACTTCCGAGCAGGCCGTCGAGCACCAGTACCCGCTCGATATGCCGGTGCAGCTCGTGTTCCTCGGTGAAACCGACACCGCCGAGCACCTGCTGGCAGTGCTTGGCCGCGGTCAGCGCAGCTTTGCCCGCGGCGGCTTTGGCCAACATGGAAGTCAGGTCCGGGCTGTCGATGACGGGCACGCTAAGAGTGGCTTCGGCGCCCTCGATCGCGACCAGGGTCTCGGCCAGCCGATGCCGAACGGCCTGAAACGACGCGATCGGCTTGCCGAACTGCACCCGGTCGGTTGCGTGCTGGCGGGCCAGCGCCAACATCGCCCGCGCCGAGCCGACCAGCCACCATCCCACCGCGCGGCGGGCCTCACCCAGGCGCATCAGTTCCCCGCCGGGTATCTGGCGCAGCGGAAGCCCGCCAAGAACGGGGTTGGGGTCGCGCTCGCTGCGCTCCCAGATCACCCAGCTGCCACCGGCATAGGGCATCGGGGGAGTGCCGCCGGGCAGGCCGCCGATGGTCTCCAGGATCACGTCGTTGAGTACCGAGGCGTGCGCCCCGGTCTCGCCGAGCAGCCGGAACACCAGCGGGATGGCCAAGTCCGGTTCTTCGGAAAGCATCTCCGCCCAGCCGAGTTCGGCCAATGCCTGGTCCAGCGCGGCGCCGGATGACGACGCCATGGTCTTGCGCAGGGTGTCTTCCAGCAGAGCGAGCGAGGCGGTGTCCATTCCGGCGGTCATCGTCACTCCTTCGGCAGGTCGAGCAGTCGTCGGGCGATGATGTTGCGCTGAACCTCGGCGGTGCCGCCGTAGATGGTGGCCGCCCGGGAGTAGAGGTACTCGGCGCGCCACTCGCCCTCGTCCAGCTCGATGACGCCCGGCAGCAGGTCGCGGGCGGTGTCATAGAGCAACTGTTCGGCGCTGGCCAGCAACACCTTGTCGACCGAGGTGTCCGGGCCCAGCCGATGACCGTCGGCCAACCGGTGCTGGGTGGCCCGGGAGCGGCAGCGCAACGTGTGCAACGCCAGATACACCGCCCCCAAGTCGTTGTCGACCGCGGCGCCCTGGCGCTTCACCTCGGCGATCAGCGCGTCGAAGCGTGAGTACAGGTAGGCGATGCGCTGCCAGAAGCAGGTGGAGCGCTCGTAGGGCAGCAGGTCCATGGCCAACTGCCAGCCGTCGCCGGGCTTGCCCAGCATCCGGGAGTCATCGACAACGACATCATCGAAGTAGACCTCACAGAACTCGTCGACGCCGTGCATGGTGCGCAGCGGGCGCACATCGATACCGGAGGTGTCGGTGTCGACGAAGAAGGCGGTGATAGCCCGGTGATTCGGCGTATCCGCGTCCCCCGTGCGGGTAAGCAGGATGCAGCGCTGCGAGTACTGGGCGAAGCTGGTCCAGACCTTCTGGCCGTTGATCACCCACTGGTCGCCCCGTGGGACGGCACGGGTGGTCAGTGACGCCAGGTCGCTGCCCGATCCCGGCTCGGAAAAGCCTTGGCACCATTGCTCCTTGCCGCTGAGCAACTTGGGGACCATCTCCGCGGCCAGCTCTGGGGTGGCGTAGTCGATCATCGTCGGCGCCAGCACCTCGAGCATGGAGTAGGGCCCCGGCTCGGCGAGCCCGCGGCCGACGACCTCTTCGCCGACGACCGCCCGCAGCATCGCCGGACCGCCAAGGCCGCCGGCCTCGACCGGCCAGCCATACCGCATCCAGTCGGCCTCATACAGTGCCGCGCATACCCGGCCGAACTGTTTGATGTGGGCTTCCAGGGAGCGATCAGGCCCTGGGGTCAGGTCGTTGTCGTCGAGCCAGGATCGCAGATCTGCTTGGAATTTAGAGACGCTCATTTCGATGAGGGACGGCCGATCGCGTGCGGGCGTCCGGAATCGTGGACACCGCTGCGGCGGATGAACGTCATCGCCCGGGTCTTCAACCGCCAGCCGCCGGCAGTGCGCACATAGGTGTCGTTGTAGTAGCCGATCCGCATGTCGTGGCTGGCGTGGTCGATGAAGCACAGCGGCTGAGTGCCGGTCGCGCTGTCGCCGTCCAATTCGATCACCGGGGTGCCGGTCATGAACAGGCCCTTGGGTGCGGCATCGACCAGTACCGGAAACCGGTCCAACGAATAGGTTTCGCCGAAGGCGCTGTAGGTACCGTCCGGGGTGAACACGGCCACCAGTCCGTCGATGTCGCCCTGGGTGATGGTGACCGCGTAGCGGGCCAGCGTCTGCTGGATCTCGACCAGGTCGTCAGTTCTTGTTGACATATACCTTGCCGCCTTTCATGACGAAGTTCACGTTCCGGGTGACGGTGATGTCGGCCAGTGGATCCCCGGGAACCGCAATGACATCGGCCAGTAGCCCTTCGGCCAGGCGGCCGCGGTCGGCTGCGTTGATGAGCTCAGCGGCGGTCACCGTCGCCGCGCGCAGGACGGCGGCCGGCGGCATGCCCCACTCCACCAGGGTGACCAGCTCATCGGCATTGCGGCCATGCGGGATCGCTGGCGCATCGGTGCCGACAGCGATCTTCACCCCGGCCTCATAGGCCGCCTTGATCGACGTGCGGGCCTTGGGAAACATCTCGGCGGCCTTGGCCTGCAGTTCGGCCGGTGCCTTGGACACGTCCATGGCCTCGGCCAGTCGCCGCGTAGTGACCAGAAAGCGGTCGTTGTCGACAAGCATCGCAATGGCTTCGTCATCCATCAGGAAGCCGTGCTCGATGCAGTCGATACCGCAGGCCACCGCGTGTTTGACGGCCTCGGCGCCATGGGTGTGCGCGGCCACGCGCAGTCCCCGCCGGTGCGCCTCGTCAACGATCACCCGCAGTTCTTCGTCGGAGTAGTGTTGTGCTCCCGCCTCTCCGGTCAGGGACATGACACCGCCGGAACAGCACACCTTGATCAACTGTGCGCCGTGTTTGATCTGGTAACGCACCGCCTTGCGGATCTCGTCGACACCGTTGGCGATGCCTTCCTCGACGGTCAGCTCCAGCACGCCCGGCATGAACGCCGCGAACATCGTCGGATCCAGGTGTCCTCCGGTGGGGGTGATCGCGTGTCCGGCCGGCACCACGCGGGGGCCCTCGATCCACCCGGCATCGATCGCCTTTGCCAGCGCCACATCGAGCAGGTATCCGCCGGTTTTGACGAACAGTCCCAGGTTGCGCACCGTGGTGAACCCGGCGCGCAGGGTGCGCCGGGCATTGCCCACCGCACGCAGCACCCTGGTCGGTGGGTCATCCTGCACCTGGGACAGCCCTGGATTCTCGCCGCGGCCGCCCATCAGCAGGTTGACTTCCATATCCATCAACCCGGGCAGCAGGATCGAGTCGCCGAGGTCGATGACCTCGTCGTCGCTGCCGGCTGGGCGCTCGCCGACTCCGACGATCCGCTCGCCGTCGATATGCAGCACACCGGGCCGGACGATCTCGCCGGCGACGACATCCAGCAGCCCGGCCGCCTTGAGCGTCAGCACCCCTAGATCACCGGCTCGCTCAGCAGTTCCACCCACGCTGCGCCGCTGTCCGGGACGCGCGGCTGTTTCCACGCCTCGATCGGGAACGACACCATGACCAGGGACTGCATGATGTGCATGAGAGTCTTCGCGTCCTCTGGCAAGTCGTCCAGCGGGAACTTGTCGCAGTACGTGACGACGTCATCAAGCATCGGGAACGCGACATCGTAGAACTGCTGCATCTCAGCCATGGATGACGCCAGCCGCTTGGCGTAGCGTTCGGGTTCATGAGCCAGGTCCCAGTCCAGATACGGTTCCAGGGCGGCGAATTCAGACGGTAGCGGCACTTTGGTACTCCTTCACGAAGTCGCGGTTCACCTTGTGCAGGTGGCGGATGAGGATCTCTTGGTCGCACAGCAGGAAGTCCTTGACGGCCTTGGTGCCGATCATGGTCTGGGTGGCTTCCAACGTATTGGCGTCCTGTAGCGCGTACTCCTTGAACGTGACGGCGGCCAGCTCCTGGGCCAGGCGTTCGCGGGCATTCTTCGGCGGCACGAAGTACAGGTTGGCCTCGAAGGTGTGCTTGTCGACGGCGGTCGGCCAGTACTGGTAGGTCAGATACCAACCTGGCTCCCAGATCAGCAGCATGAAGTTCGGGTAGAACAGCCACGAGTCGATGCCCCACTGCGGCACTCGCTTGACGTTCACGCCTGGCGGCAGCTCCTTGAGGTTGGCGATGGGCTCCGGCTTGTCCCACGGGCCGAACAGCCCGCTGCGCAGTACCTGGTCCAATGGCTTGACCATGGACATGTCGGGAGGCGGTGCCTGTCCACCCCATGTCGACTGCAGGCTGTGCGGGCCGGCCAGCTCGTAGTGCAGCGCTTCGTAGCCGAACTTCTGGATCTTGGCGGCTTCTTCCTTGGTGTACTGCCCCTGGTGCAGGATCGGCGCGTGGTAGAACTCGATGAACGCGTCGATGAACAGCTTCCAGTTGCTGCCGACTTCAGCGCGGTAGGAGTAGGTTTCGGTCATCTCGCCGAATGGGTAGCCCTCGATCCCCTTGGCCAGCGGCCCGAGGTAGTCGGCGAGCGGTTGCGCGTCGTCGTCGAAGTTGACGAAGATGAAGCCCTCCCAAACTTCGCAGCGCACCCCGGCCAGGCCGTAGTCGGTCTTGTCGACGTTGAAGAACTCGTCCTCCTGCTGGACGAAGGTCAGGTCTCCGTCCAGGCTGTAGCGCCAGGCGTGGTACTTGCAGGTGAACTGCCGGCAGATCCCGGAGGTCTCCTCGTTGGGGAAGTCGTTCCACACCAGCTTGTTTCCACGGTGGCGGCAGATGTTGTGGAAGGCCCGGACCACGCCGTCTTTGCCTTTGACGACGATGATCGAGGTGCCCTTGCACACCGACGGCAGCTCCCGAGTGAAGTAGCTACCGGTCTTGGGCAGCCGTTCGACGCGTCCCACGTTGATCCACGTGCGCTTGAAGACCGCCTCGCGCTCGGCTTCGAAGAACGCGGGGTCGATGGAGTCGCTGTAATCGACTGGCTCGGTGCCCAATTCGGGATAGCTCTGCGTCCAGCTGCCGGCAGCCGGCTTGGGGAAATGCGCCACGGTACTACCTCTCTGATTCGGGTTTTTCGTCAAGTTCGACACCAAAGGTGTTGAATGCCATGGCCAGCATGCTGTAGCAGCCGACCGTGAAGACGAGTTCCATCAGTTGTTGCTCGTCCAGGTGTTTGGCGAGGACAGCCTCGGTGGCGGGGGAGAGTCGGGAGGTCTCGTCGAGTTCGTCGGCTGCGTTCACCACGGCTTGGTGCAGCTCGCCGCGTCCCGTGCCGTGCTGCAGGTCTTCGATGTCGGAGTCGGTGAGGCCGGCTTCTTTGCCGATCGTGATGTGGTGCACCCACTCGTATTCGCAGCCGCGGCGGTGGGCGGTCCGCAGGATCGCAAGTTCGCGAAGGTTTCCGGGCAGCGATGAGCGGTACAGCAGTTCGACATTGAATTTGAGAAAGGCCCGGGCCAGCTTCGGGTGGTGAACCAGCATGGTCATCGCCGACCCGGCGTCGCGGGGGTTGCGCCGATCGGCGGTCAGCACCTGGGCCAGCGCACGCTGGACCGCCTCCTCGTCCCACTGGGACTCCGACAGCGGAGTCAGGCGCATCGGTTCCTCCTCGCTTGCGAGAATCACATTCTCATATTTGACCAACAGATTTCCATGTTTGACTCGATTGGTCAACACTTCGTCGTTTGTGCAGGTGGGGCGCGTAGGTGCAACGTCGCTCGCCGCGCCTGGTCGCGCCGCGGGCGCCGCAACGCCGCGACCTTGCGCGAAGGTTGATTCTCCGAAAACGGGAAGATAGTTTTCATTGGAGACGTCGTTGGGGCGGCCCGCTGTGCCGCGCCCGGAACGGAGGATGGCCGTGCACAAGGACGACATGATTCTGATCAGCGTTGACGACCACACCGTTGAACCACCGGACATGTTCGCCAACCACCTGCCGCGCAAGTACCTCGACGACGCGCCGCGTCTGGTGCACAACGCGGATGGTTCCGACTCCTGGCAGTTCCGCGACGTGGTGATCCCTAACGTCGCGCTCAACGCGGTCGCGGGCCGGCCCAAAGAGGAGTACGGGCTGGAGCCGCAGGGCCTCGATGAGATCCGGCCCGGTTGCTACAACGTCGACGAGCGGGTCAAGGACATGAATGCCGGCGGCATTCTGGGATCGATCTGCTTCCCGTCGTTCCCCGGCTTCGCCGGCCGGCTCTTCGCCACCGACGACGCGGACTTCTCGGTGGCGCTGGTGCAGGCCTATAACGACTGGCACATCGACGAGTGGTGCGGGGCCTATCCCGGGCGTTTCATCCCGATGGCGATACCGGTTATCTGGGATGCGCAGAAGTGTGCCGACGAGGTGCGGCGGGTGTCCAAGAAGGGCGTGCATGCCTTGACGTTCACCGAGAACCCGGCTGCGATGGGCTACCCGAGTTTTCACGACGCGTATTGGGACCCGCTGTGGCGGGCGCTGTGCGACACCGACACGGTGCTCAATGTGCACATCGGATCTTCCGGCAAGCTGGCCATCACCGCGCCCGATGCGCCGATGGACGTGATGATCACCCTGCAGCCGATGAATATCGTGCAAGCCGCCGCGGATCTGTTGTGGTCCAGGCCGATCAAGCAGTACCCGGATCTCAAGATCGCCCTGTCCGAGGGCGGCACCGGGTGGATCCCGTACTTCCTGGAGCGCGTGGATCGCACCTACGAGATGCATTCGACCTGGACCGGTCAGGACTTCGGCGGGAAGGTTCCCTCCGAGGTATTCCGGGAGCACTTCCTGACCTGTTTCATCTCCGATCCGGTGGGTGTTCAGCTGCGGCACCTGATCGGTATCGACAACATCGCCTGGGAAGCCGACTATCCGCACAGTGACTCGATGTGGCCCGGAGCGCCCGAAGAGTTGTGGGATGTGCTGACCGCCAACAACGTCTCCGATGACGACATCAACAAGATGACCCACCAGAACGCGATGCGTTGGTACTCATTCGACCCGTTCGGCCACATTCCCCGCGAGCAGGCCACCGTGGGGGCGCTGCGGAAGGCTGCCGTGGGGCACGATGTCTCGATCCGTGCGCTCAGCCACCACAAGGATGGCGATCGTCAGGCGAACGCGTTGATGGAAGCCGCGCGGTCGAACAGCTGAGTCGGCCCCGGCGGCTTGGACAACATTGACGGGCGCCGTCGGGATATGAAATTCTGTTCACCGGTTACGAGAATGTGATTCTCGGATGTGAGAGGGAGCGGAACGGCTCGATGGATCCAGACACGATCGACTTCTTCACCGACCAAACGGTGGTCAGCGACCCGTACCCCTATCTGCGCGCGCTGCGGGAACGCTCGCCGGTAACCCGCGAACCGCACCACGGTGTGACGATGGTGACCGGCTGGGACGAGGCGACCGCGGTGGCCGGCAACGCCGAGGTCTTCTCGTCGTGCATCGCGGTGACCGGCCCGTTCCCCGGCTTCCCGGTGCCGCTCGACGGCGACCTGGGGGGCGAGACCGTCGCGGGCCTGATCGACAAGCATCGCGACGAACTGCCGTTCAGTGACCAACTGCCGACCCTGGATCCTCCGACGCACACCAACCATCGTGCGTTGCTGATGCGGCTGCTCACGCCCAAGCGTCTCAAGGAGAACGAGGACGCCATGTGGGAGCTCGCCGATGCGGTACTCGACGATTTCCTCGCGCCCGGCGCCGGCGAATTCATCGGCGGCTTCGCGGCCCCGTTCACCCTGCTGGTCATCGCGGAACTGCTGGGCGTCCCGGATGAGGACCGTGACGACTTCGTCAAGAACATGCACCGCAACGTCGGCGGTGGGATCGGCAGCACCGATGCAAAGGCGTTGGCGCACAGCCCATTGGAGTACCTCTACGCTACCTTCGCCGGCTACGTCGCCGACCGCCGCCGTGCGCCGCGCGGAGACGTGCTGACCGGCATGGCGGAGGCGACGTTCCCCGACGGTTCCGTCCCAGACCCGATGGATGTGGCCAAGGTCGCCGCCAACGTCTACTCGGCCGGCCAGGAAACCACGGTGCGACTGCTCGGCTCCGCACTGAAGATCATCGGGGAGCGGCCCGACATCCAGCAGCGTCTCCGTGAGGACCGCAGCCTTATCCCGAACTTCATCGAGGAGGTGCTGCGCTTCGAGACCCCGGTCAAGGGCGATTTCCGGCTCTCCCGGGTGGATGCCGAGATCGGCGGAGTCCACGTCCCGGCCGGCACCACGCTGATGGTGCTGGCAGCCGCGGCGAATCGGGATCCGCGCCGCTTCGCCGACCCGGACACCTTCGACCCTGCCCGCCCGAATGCCCGTCAGCACATCACCTTCGGCCGCGGCATCCACAGCTGCCCCGGCTCGCCGCTGGCCCGCGCCGAAACCCGCATCGCCATCGAGCGGCTGCTGGACCTGTCTCTTATACACAT
>NZ_JRMM01000130.1:0-12231 GCF_000972905.1 Mycobacterium sp. UM_Kg27 | reverse complement strand
TCGAAGCTCAGCGGGATACCTGCTTGCACGTCCCATAACTCGAATCCTCCCAAGATCGGGAGTCTCCGGACTTACCGGGACGGCTCAATCCGCTGGGCAGCCGGGTGTCCTGATGGCCGCCGTTCGCTGACCTGGGTTGTGACTGGGGCGAAAAACAGCGACGACATCTACATCGGGACGCGTTCGATGATGAAGGATATGAAGCTGAGCCTTCACCCGAGAAGGTGGCGCATGGCATTGACGACCCAAGCCGCCGCCCGCCATCTGCCAGAGGGCTCCGACCGAGTTTTGGCCCGTTGGGATGTTCCTGCCGACCGGTGGCCGGGCTGGAGACTTGCGGCGGCAATCCTAACTCCCGCCATCACTTTCACGGCCCCGTTCAATGAGCGTCGCCCAAGTGATGGCGGCCCGATTCTATGGTTTCCGGCCCCGACACCGCCGGAGCATCTCCGGTTCTACGTACTCCTCGGGGAACCTGATGCTGGATTGGCGATCAACAACGTCATCGGGGACGTAGGCCGAATGACACTCAGCTCGGGCCTGCGTGTGTGGATAGTCGCCGATGCCTTCACCGTGACTGCGGAACACCAACGGCATATCGAAGATATCCGGCGGGCGATGGCACTGCACCCTGACGCGGCTTGCGGATGGGCCTGGGGCGAGGTGGAAGGGATACCGAACCTTCTCGATCTAGCTGCGCTGAGACCTGCGACTGCAGGCGCGCCCGGACCTGGTGGCAACTACCTGGCGCGTGTTCGGCTAGACCCGACTGGCGAACCGGCAATCCCAGCAACGGTCGATGACCTAGATGACACCCGCGCCTGAGGTGGCCCGGTAGCTGCAGACCGTTGCGGGGTCCTCAGTGCCTGGCAGGGGCAAGTTAGCCCTTTTCGGCCAGCAGTCGGTACATCGTGGGGCGGCTGACACCGAGGGTTTTGGCGATCTCGGGCACCGGCTCGCCTGCGGCACGCATCCGCTCGGCCAGCGCGATCTGGTCGGGGGACAGCGCCCGAGGCCGTCCGATGGGTAAGTTGCGGGCCTTGCGCGCAGCCTTAGCCGCATCTCGACGCTCTCGACCCAGCTCCAGCTCCAGCTCGGCGAGGCTGGCCATGATGCCCAGGACAGCCCTGCCTGTGGGAGTGGAGCTGTCCACCCCTTCGCGCAGCGACCGGATGACCACCTCACTGTCCAGAAGGTCCTTGATGGTCAACATGACCTCGGCGGCGCTGCGGCCCAGCCGGTCGATCCCGACGACCACGATTGTGTCACCGGGCCGGGCGTAGTTCAGCAGTCCGGCCAGGCCGGTGCGCTGCTCCTTGGTCGACGTGCCGGTTAGCTTGTCGCTGTAGACGCGGTCTGCATCGACACCGGCGGCGGTGAGCGCGTCAGCCTGGGCATCCAGGGACTGGTGCCCGGTGGACACCCGGGCGTAGCCCAACAGCTGGCCGGTGGTCTGGGCGGTTACGACGGTCATGCCCATTATCGTATCTCGAAAGTCCGTCAGTCACTGTTCTGATACGAGACAACTTTCGAGAATTTTCACCTGTGAATACGCGGTGGGAGGGATCGGTCCGTGGGGGCGTCTCGGAACTAAAGAATCGAGACGGTTCGACTAGGGCGAGTTCATGTCGGATCAGGAATCTCCCAAGGGCGCTGGAAGGTCGTGTTGGGCCCACCGCTGATGTCATTTTCTCAGCGGTGGTGTCATGTCATGTAGATGCATGTGTGGGGGACGAATGTTGGTTGCACTGATGGCGTGAGCGGCGGCTCGCTGAAGCCCGGCGTGATGTCCGCCTGTCCCAGCTGGTTGTGGAGTTATCGGTGTGTGGTTGTTGATCGTCGGTTGTGTTGGGGCCACCAGCTGGCTTCGCCGAGGAGTGTGGCGATGGCGGGGACGGTGAGGGTGCGAACGAGGAATGTGTCGAGCAGGAGCCCGCAGCCGATGACGAGGCCGACTTGGATCATGATCGCGATGGACCCGAACATCAGTCCGAACATGCTGGCGGCGAAGATGATTCCGGCCGAGGTGATGACCGAACCGGTGCGGGCGACGGTGCGCAGTACCCCGACGCGAATGTTGTGTCTGGATTCCTCCCGCAACCGTGAGACGAGCAGCATGTTGTAGTCGGCGCCGACGGCTACCAGGATGATGAACGCCAGCAACGGCACGGGCCACGCGATTTCGTAGCCGAGTCCCCATTGGAAGACCAGGACGCCGATGCCCAATGAGGCGAGGTAGTTCAGCACGACCGTCCCCAGCAGGTACAGCGGGGCGAGCAGGGCGCGCAAAAGCAGGACGAGGATGAGTCCGACGATGACCAGGGTGCTGATGGCCATTTGAGTGAAGTCAGCCGACAGCAGCCGCTGGATGTCGGAGTTGACGGCGGGAAACCCGGCAACGGCGATAGTGGCGTTGGCCAGGGTGGTGTTCGGGCGGGCGGCGTCGGCGGTTTCGACGATCTGGTGGGCGAGTGTGATCGCTTGCGCGCTGTAGGGGTCGTAGTTGGATTCGACGACAAAGCGGGCGGTTTTGCCATCGGGTGAGATGAACTGTTTGGCGACGTCGGTGAATTGACGATTGTCGAAGGCGCTGCTGGGCAGGTAGAAACCGCTCGCCGCGTCGGAGTCGGCGCTGGCGCGGGCCGAGTTCTGCAGTTGGGCGGCGACCTGGCCCATCCGAGCCAGCATTTCGATGTTGCTGTCGGCTAGGGCGTGCACACCGGCGGCCAGCGCCTGCGCCCCGGCGGCGAGTTGGCTGATGCCGCCTTGAAGCCGTCCGATGGTGCCGGCCGGATCATCCGCAGGAGCCCCTGGGGCTCCGAAGGCCCTGTCGAGCGCTGCGGCGGCGGTTTGGATGTCGGAGAGGGTGCCGGCAATGGTGGCGTCGGTGTCGGGGTTGTAGCGGTCGCCGAGGGTGGCGACTTCGGTGAAGAATCCGTTATCGCGCAAGCTCACCAGGATCTGGACCTGGTCACGGATTTGCGCGCATTGCGGCGTGGTGGCACACCATCCCGAACTGTTGAGGCCATCGACGAGAGGGGCCAGCACGGCGAGGGCGGTTTCGGCTTGACCCGCCCGTGTCCGTAGTCCGGGGCCGGACTGGATGGCTTGGTCGATGGTGGGTGCGGTGGCCGAAAGTTCTTGCAGCAACGGTCGAGATGACCACAGCAGGGTGTCACCGGATTGGGCGCGGGCCAGTACGCCCGACAGCGGGGTCAAGATGGCGTGCAGGGCGGCATCGAGCTGGGCCAGGCCACCGGCGAGTTGATCGGCGCCGTCGGTGAGTTGGGCGAGGTCGCCTTTTCGGGCGTCGCCGTCGGACACGGCGTCGGCCATCTTGTCGCCGATCTGCCTGTTCTGCCAGGACAGTTGGGCTTGTTCGAGGCGGGTGCCGGTAGGGCGGGTTATGCCGACGACTTTGGTGACCCCGGGTACTTGGGCGACTCGGGAGGCCATCTCGTCGAGGTCGGCCAGCCCTTTGCTGGTGCGCATATCGTCGGGGTTTTCCACGACGAGAAATTCGGTGATGACGACGTCTTTGGGGAAGTGGCGATCCAGCAGTTGGTAACCCTGGTTGCTGGCAGTGGTGGCGGGCTGGCCTTTGCGGTCGTCGTAGCTGATCTTCATCGTGGTCGCGACCGCCGCGAGGGCCACGAGGATGACTAGGCTCGCGGCCAACAGCGGCACCGGCCGGCGGACCACCGCGACAGCCACACTGTTCCAGTAGCGGCGGGTTCGATCGGATTTCGGCTCGCCGATTCCACGGCGGGCGGCCAGCGCCAGCACCGGCGGCAGCAAGGTGACAGTGGCCAGGAATCCGACCAGCACGGCGACCGCGCAGGCCGGACCGAGCCCAGCGAAAACGCTGAGGCGGGCGAAGACCATGGCAAAAAAGGCCAGCGCAACGGTGGCCGCCGAGGCCAGGATGACGCGCCCGATGCTGGCGGTGGCATGAATGACGGCCTGATCGGCGGGTACGTGTGCGCGGCGCTGTTCGTGGTACCGGCTGATCAAAAACACCGTGTAGTCGGTGCCCGCGCCGAGCAGGATCACCGTCATGAACGCCACGGTGAACTGCGAGACGGGCATGCCGCTTTCGCCGAGGGCAGACAGCACACCACGGCCGACGGCCAGGCTGACCCCGATCACCAGCAGGGGCAGCAAGGCGGTGAACACCGACCGGTAGACGATCAGCAGGATTAGTGCGATCAGCGCGGCGGTGGCGATCGAGATCAGCAGCAGGTCGTGTTCGGCGGCGGCGATCTGGTCGTTGAAGGTTGCCGCCGGGCCCGTCACGTGCACGATCGTCGGTGAACCGGCGAATACGCCGGCGGCGATGTCGCGCACGGCTTGGACGGATTCGGCAGCCTTGGGGTCACCCAGGGTGCCGGCCACACCCACCGGCAGATACCAGGCTTTGCCGTCCGAGCTGGTCGCATGCGCCGCAGTGACCGGGTCGGCGAGCAGATCTTGAACCAGCAAGACATGGTCGCTATCGGCGCGCAGCTGCACCACCAACTGCTCATAGCGGTTGCGCACCGGCGCGGTGAAGCCGTCGGGGTCTTCCATCGCCACGACCAGCATCGTTTTGGAGCCCTGTTCCCCGAAGGCCGCGCTCATCCGGTCCACGGTCTGAAACGACGTCGCGTCGCGGGGAATCAGGTTCACCGACTGCTGCCGGACCACGGTTTCCAGCTGCGGGAACACCAGCGCCAGCAGCATGGCGACGGCGATCCAGCCGCCGATGACCAGTGCTTTATGGCGCACCGTGAACCCGGCCAGTGCCGCTAGCCGGCTGCTGTACTCACTGGATTCGCCCGGATCGGCCACGCCGTTGCGGGGCCGGCGGGGCATGGTTACTGTGCCCGCACCGCCGGGGTTGTCGACACTCACCGTGCCTGCGCCCATACAAGTTGCTGGCACTGGCCACAAGGGCCTGGCCGTCGACGACGACGATCCTTAGTTGGGGGTCGTTGCACCGGAATCGTCGTCCTCGTCGTCGGGGATGTCATGACGGACCACCTTGACCCTGCCGTGCGGCAGGCACGCCATGTAACCGTGGTGTTTGCCGTAGAGCTCCCAGGCGGTGGCGCGCTCATGGGCACTGACTTCGATACGCAGGCCGTTGGAGAAGCTCAGGTGCAGCCGACCGGAATCGTCGTGGCATGCCTTCGTGCACACGGCACCCGCCAGATCCAGTAGCGGACGTTGGTGGGCGGCGACCTCACGCGGATCGATGAGCACTTCCTCGGCCGGAAACTCACCGCTAGCGGGCAGCGCAAGCCACAGCAGGCAACTGATGACCACCTCGTTGGCGTCATCGAAGCTCAACACCAGATCACCCTGCAACGACATCCGCTGCACGGTGCAACCTTCGATCCACGTGGCGTACATCACGCACCTCCGTCGACGCCCAACCGGTCTGCACTGAAATGGTACGACAAGTAGCGCTGCGCTACTAACAATATCGTTATGGGCTTCGGGTCAGGACCCCGGATCGCTCGGCGCCCCGGTGTCCCCGAGCAGCCGAAGAAGATGTTCGAACGCGGCTACATCTCCATAGGCGGCGAAGTGATCGACGGCGACCACGACAAACACCGCTCTTGCGGTGAATCGGGTGAGCCCCTCGGGGTCGGTGCCGGTCGCGCCGATGTCCAGCACGCGGCCTTCCCGGGAGGCGATGCGCGCGGTGATGCGGTGGGATCGATGCAGCACGACCGGCTGGAGATACTCGACGGTCAGGCTGCGTGTCACAGCGGGCGCGCCGGCAATCCACAGCGCGAACCCCAGTACGTCGTCGCAGGCGGCGGCGATCGCCCCGCCGTGCGCCAGACCGGGCGCCCCGATGTGGCGTTCGTCGAAGGTCACGTCCGCGTACACCGTGTCGCCGCTGCGGTAAGCCACCAGCTGCAGACCGTGCGGATTCTGCGGCCCGCAACCCATACACGTTGGGGTATGTGCGGGCAGCAACTCGGGCCGTGCCGCGTCCGTGCGGCCGGACGCGACGTCTTGATGCGGTAAGTGATCAGCCATCAACGACACCTTCGGTACACATAGTTTCGCTGCGCTACTGTTGGTACGGTACGCGCTACGCGCGGGGGCGCGCACAATTGGTCGGGAATCTGGAATGCAGCGAGGTGAGTGGGTGTGAGCAGCGAGCAGGTACCGCCGGCCCCTGATGACGACGATATCGACCCCCGCCGGACCCGGTCGCGCAACCGCTTGCTCGACGCCGCGACCGCGCTGCTCAGCAGCGGTGGCATCGAAGCCGTCACCATCGAGGCAGTCACCAAAGCTTCCAAGGTGGCCCGCACCACCCTCTACCGCCATTTCGGCAGCTCATCGCAGTTGCTCGCGGCCACCTTCGAGCGACTCTTACCTCAAGTGACCCCGCCCGCGCCGGCCAGTGGGACACTGCGCGAACGGCTCATCGAACTGCTCACCCGGCAGGCCGCGCTGTTCGCCGACGCCCCAGCCCACATCACCATGTTGGCCTGGCTCGCCCTGGGCCCGACCACAATCGATCACGCCAGCACCGAACATGCCCCGCAGGCGCTGCGAGCGCGGGTCATCAACCAATACCGGCAGCCCTTCGACGCCATCCTGCAAGACATTGAGGCCGCTGCTGAGTTCGACGGCCTGGACCCGGATCTTGCGCTGTGCCAGCTCATCGGACCACTCGCGTTCGCACGAATGACCGGCCTGCGATCCATCACCGCACACGACTGCGCCCGCATCGTCGACGACTTCCTGGCCGCGCACCAACGAACGCAGACTCAATCCCTACGCCTGAAACCTATCGACTAGAAGTGATTCCGTTCGACCGAAAATAGGCAAGCAAGGATCTGCCCACATCGAACGGCAACGCCATCAACCAGATTGCAAGGTGATCTGAAACACCGAACTCAACACCAGGCCAGACGTCCACGGGCAGCATGGAAAACAGACTCAGTGTGGAAATGACAGGGATCTGAGGCAGAAACCAGCTGACACTAACGGAGAGCCTCGGCATATCACCAGGTCATTCGCCCGGCACACGACACGCAGCACGAGACCCTACAGGTCGCCGAATAACCTTTGTGCGCCGGTGATGTAGCCCAACGCGTCGGTATCGCATGTTGTGGCTCGTTCACGTAGCTTTTTGAGTCGCCAAGACAGTCCGACTCTGCCCAACAGCGGAGATCAGGCTAGCCGGGTTACGACCTGCGCCGAGGTCGTGACCACCTCGCCCAGGGGGTTGAACAATACTGGGCCGACTTCTTCGTCGTAGCCATGTGTATCGGCGAATTCCTGAGTGGCTGACCGGGCCGCCTGCGCGAATACAATGTAGTGGTGCACTGCTCGCTGGGGGAGATGTGCAACAAGAGCCGCAGTCTCTAATTCATGAAGAGATTTCCGGAACAGGCGGTAGTTGACCTCATCCGGGCCGCCCGCCCATCTCGCCTCCTCAACCTCTGCGAGGTGTTTGAGTACACCTCAGCGTATTTCTCGACGCTCCCGGCTGGACAGCAGATACTGAGTGATCAGCGAGCCGATGCCCAGCGCGCCGAGTGAGGTGCTGATGATCGAGAAGTCCACGGGGCTCAAAATAGTCTCGGCGGAATCCGGCCGTCGTCGAGGATGCCCAGTTGGGCAACGCGCAGCCTGCTGAGTTCTGTGGCCTCGTCTTTGGTCCTTGCTGCGTCACGATGATGGCGGCAGAGATTTCGTGTCGACGGTCACGTAATTCCCCAGGGGTAGTCGTCACGTAATTCCCCAGGTTGGGAGCTGCTGGTGGTGAGGGTAGCGGGGTTGGCGGTCGGTGTCAGGTGGTGGTGACTCCGGGGCGCTTGCGGGGCCGGTAGGAGGGGCCGTCCATGAGGACTTGGTGGCTGGTGTTGATCAGCCGGTCGAGCAGTGATTCGGCGACGACGGGGTTGGGGAACAGCGGGTACCAATCCTTGGGGGCGCGGTTGCTGGTCAGGATCAGCGGCTTGGCGGCGATGGCGCGGTCGGAGACCAGGTCGTAGAGGTCGTCGCTTTGGGTGGGGGTGTGCTCGCGCATGGCGAAGTCGTCGACGATGAGGACCAGGGGGCGGGTGTATTCGCGCATGCGTTGGCCGATGGTGCGGTCAGCGTGACCGCCGGCGAGGTCGGCGAGCATTCGGGAGCATTTGACGAAGCGGATGTCGCCGCCGCGTCGAGCTACTTGGTGTCCGAGTGCTTGTGCTACATGGGTTTTGCCGACTCCGACGGGTCCGTAGAGGATCACCGATTCGCCGGCGTCGAGCCAGCGCAGTGCGGCCAGATCGCGCAGCATCGCGGCGGGCAACTTGGGGCTGACGGCGAAGTCGAAGTCCTCGAAGGTGTTGGCTTGTTCGAAGCGGGCGCGCCGTATTCGCCGTGCCAGGGCGGCGGTCTCGCGGCGGGCGATTTCGTCTTCGCAGAGCACCTGCAGGAATTCCAGGTGGCCGAGTTTCCCGTCGCGGGTTTGGGCCAGGCGGGCATCGAGGGTGTCGAGCATGCCGGTCAGTTTGAGAGTCTTGAGTGCGGCACGAAGGCTGGGGTCGTGAATGGTCATGACGGTAGTCCTTTGTTGAATCGAGTTGGCGCAGAGCAGGATTAGCGGCTAGTAAGCGTCAGGCGGTACGTTCGGTGTCAAAGGCGGCGGGGCCGCGCAGCAACGCCGGCACTGCCGGGGTGGTAGGCCGCGGCGATTCCTCGCCGTATTCGGTACCGGCGGCCAGGATCCCCTTGACGGTGCGGTAGCCCGGATCGTCGATCGCCAGTGCGCGAGCACACGCCGCGTCCAGGCGGGCGTCACCGTATTTGTCGCGTAGCCGGATGATCCCCTGGATGGCCCTCAGTCGGTGGATGGCGTTGACCGCCGACAGTTCGGCGACGATCGCGACGGCACCAGGTCCGATCTGCTCGGCTTGGGTGCGACACCACGTCACGTTGCGCAGGGTATGGGCGATCTTGTTCGGCGGGTAGTGCTCGTAGTTGGTCGATCGGCCCGACAGATGCAGCACATGGGTCGCCACAACCGCATCGCTGTGGAAGATCTGCACCACATCACCTGCAGTGCGCACCAGCAGTTTCTGGCCCATCAACCGCCACGGTACTGAGTAGAACGCTTTGCCCGACTTGACATGACAGTCCGGTGCCAGGGTGCCAACCGTGTAGGTCACGGACTCAAATCGACGCTGCGGCAACGGCATCAGTGCATCGCGTTCCACCGCGGTGAACACCGATGCTGGCCTCTGACCGTCCAGGCCGCGGTGCTTGTGGACGCCATAGACGTCGGTGGACCACCGCAGCGCCTCGGCCTGCATCTGCTCCAGGCTGGTGAACTCCCGCCCGGCGAAGAACGAATCCCGAATGTAGGGCATCGGCCGCTCAATGCGAGGCTTGTCTTTAGGCTTTCGTGCCCGCGCGGGGTCGATCAGGGTGCCGTAGAACGCGGCGAGCTCGGCGTAGGCCGGGTTGATCTGTGGGTCATACAGATCCGCCCGCAGCACCCCGGTTTTCAGGTTGTCGCAGACCAACCGCGCTGGAACACCATCAAAGAACTCGAATGCCGCCACGTGCGAGGCGTTCCACGAGTGCTGATCCATCCGCAGCACCGGCTGGACGAACAGGGCCCGTGAGCACGCCAGGATCATCGCGAACGCCCACACCGCCACCCGACGCCCCGCCTCCGGGTCGAACCACATGCCGAGCCTGCCGTAGTCGATCTGGGCTTCACTGCCGGGTTCGACAGCGCCCCGCGGTACAGTGGCCTTGCCTTCGAGGCGTTGTTCAGCGAAAGCTGTTGTGATGTAACGCCGCACCGTCGACTCCGACACATCGACGTGATAGTCGTCGCGTAGCCGTTGGGCGATGGTGGCCACCGTCACTGGCGCCGCAAGCTGATCTTTGATCCACTGATGGTGCACCGCGATCAGCGGCCAGGTCAGTGCCCGTGCGGTCGGGTCGACCAGCTCAGGGAACCACCGCGCGATCCGCGCCCGCCACAGCTCCTCGTCGAACGACCCATCAGGCGCTGGCATCAGCCCCTCGGCCAGCGCCGGGGTCAAATACTTGCGGATCGTCTTGCGGTCGATGCCCAGTGCCTCATGAATCTGCACCTGGGATCGGCCGGCGTTCCAGTGTCGGAACATCTCCACGAAGTCGGTCACGGTCCACGCTCTCCTTGCCACCTCAGGCCCCTTCCAGGCCCCCGGAGCGGGGCACCTGAACGGAGCGAACCTGAGCAGCACCCCAACCCCACCCGACACACCCCGGGGTGGGGAATTACGTGACGGCAGGTGGGGAATTACGTGACGGACAACCCCTCAAACCTGGGGAAATACGTGACCGCTGACATTCGGTTCGGAGTCGGTTATGTGCAGCATCCGGGGTCCAGCCCAGTGCTAGCGCTTGCAGTGCATCTGGGCGGACTTGGTGAAAGACATTCATCCCACGGCGATCCGAGATCACTAGGCCCGGCGATGTGCAACTGCTCAACAACGACACGGTTCTGCACTCACGCGAGGAATACACCGACCACGACGACCCCGCCGCCGGTGGGGGCGAGACGGATGCTGCTGCTACCTAGATAACGCCTGGCGCGTCGCCTCGATCAGTGCGGATCTGTATTTCGGACATAGGTTTTCTACGGCCCTGCTGACTGTGAGCCCCGCTTCACGGGCGGTGTATTGATAGTCGGGGTCGTCCATCAGCCTGTAGTGAATCTTGGTGACGCTCGGGACTGATACGCCATTGACACCAAGATCATTACAGATGAGCGCGTAGACGTCCTCCATGGTGACCGGGCGGATATCTTGAGGGTCCGTGATTGTCGGTGGACGGCCTGTCTTGGGTGTTCCGCCTGCCGAGCCCTTGTGTTGGCAACCAGACATGCAGCGGTTGTATTCGGAGCTTCCCGGGCCGAGCATGAAGCATCCGG
Source organism: Mycobacterium sp. UM_Kg27 (assembly GCF_000972905.1). Classification (NCBI taxonomy): domain Bacteria; kingdom Bacillati; phylum Actinomycetota; class Actinomycetes; order Mycobacteriales; family Mycobacteriaceae; genus Mycobacterium; species Mycobacterium sp. UM_Kg27. The sequence goes on along the minus strand of NZ_JRMM01000130.1, from coordinate 1,301 downwards.
CATCACACCCATCCGTGCTGCACGTCGCCGGAGCTGCAGCTGCGAGGGGGCCGATCAGCAACATTGCGATGGTGGCCTTCTGGAGCCTCCGCCGTCCGCCCTCCCGCAACTTCACGACGGGTCCCTTTGGGGCCCCGAGTGGCTCAGCCGACTGGACTTGAGCAACGAAGAGGGGCGATGCGCCATGATCATCCTTCACTGTTCGGGGCACACGTACCGGACCCCGTTTACCTGTACTGAGACCTGTACTCGGAGTAGGCGGCGCTGAACTTGGGGCAGTGACCATTGATCGCATAACCGACTGCCGACTGCATCTGTCGGTAGTTGAGGCCACCGTCAGAGTAGATAGGTCTTTGTTCTGTCAAGAGAACTGAAATGGCGGCCCAGATGCCGTGGGCGGTCGGCTCTTGGCCGACAAAGTTGCAGATCACCTCGTGGTTGGCGTCGCCGAATGCCTGTGCCTTGTCAGCATGGCTGGTCGGTGCGCATGCCAGCCCGAGCCCAATCATTGATCCAAAAACCGCTGCCCCACTCCTGATTTTCTTCACTTCGTTGTCCTAACGTGGGCTGATCTTCTGTTGCCACTGGCGATCGGCACCTGGATTTGCCATTGCCGCCCCGTCCACCGTCGCCGCCAGGCGGTCTCTCGAAACTACGAAGAATCGAGACAGCGGCCCTACCTGCCCGGGCTGTCCAGAACTAAGGGATCGAGACGGCGGTCACGCTCTAGCTGAGGCCCGGACTGACAGGCCGCCCCGAGACTCCCCAGTCGCCATGGAGACCGGAGATGGACCCGCTCGTGCCGCCCATGGCACCCATGCCGGCCCTGCCACCGGCCCCGCCATCGCCACCATTGCCGCCGTCACCGAAAAGGGAGGCGGCGTTGCCGCCTAGACCGCCGTCACCGCCGCGAGCGTAGTTAAGGAGGGCGCCGGGGCCGCTGTAGTCGCCACCGTAGCCACCTTTGCCGCCGTTGCCGCCGTTGCCGCCGTTGCCCGAGAAGAACCCACCACTACCGCCGGAACCGCCAACACCGCCAGCGCCCCCAGGGAAATCGCCCCCGGGGAAATACAGTGTCGCGGCGTCACCGCCCGCGCCGCCATCACCACCGTTGCCACCGTTGCCGGAGAAGAGCCCGCCACTACCACCGAAACCGCCATCGCCACCAGCGCGGCCCTGGGGACCCAGCTCAGTGCCGTCACCACCGGCACCGCCATCGCCACCATTGCCGCCGTTACCGAAAAGGGAGGCGGCGTTGCCGCCTAGACCGCCGTCACCGCCGCGAGCGTAGTTAAGGAGGG
>NZ_JRMM01000129.1:0-12367 GCF_000972905.1 Mycobacterium sp. UM_Kg27 | reverse complement strand
CACCCACCCAGATCAACGGCAAATGGGGCAACGTCGGCGACGGCCTCGCCGCGGCCGGTGAACGAGCGAACGTACCCGCCAATCCAGCGAAGTTGCCCGGGTTCGTTCCGGGCGGCTCCCCCAGTCCCGCTATTCCCGGCGGCGTCCCGATGACCACTGCGTTGGAAAACGTCGAGAGGTTCGGCAAACGTCTGGGTTTGGCCGGAAACGTCGTCACCGGCGTGAATGGGATCGTGGAGGGCTTCGACGACGTGAGCAACGGTGCCGCCGTGAGCACCACTCTGGTCGACGTCGGTGCCAAAACCGCGGGTGATATCGGCGGTGGCTTGGTCGGCGCCACCACTGGGGCCGAAGCGGGGGCCTGGATCGGGACCATGATCGCCCCGGGGGCCGGAACCGTGATCGGCGCCGGCGTCGGAGCGGTGGTCGGCGGCGTGATCGGCAGCGACATCGGAAAGAAGATGGGCGAAGAGATTGCGGATGTGTCCCACAGTGTTTGGCGGAGCCTCTTCGGCTGAGCTGGCCCATAGGTAAGGGAGATCGATCACCATCAGTAACGCAGAGCGCATCATCTTTGCTGCCGGGGCGGTGATGTTTCTTGTCGCAGTCCCCGTGGACCCCCGTAAGGACGCGAAGTCGAAGTGGCTGTTTTGGCTCATCGGCCCTCTGGTGTGTACAACGTTATTCGCTGTCGCGCTCTACAGCGCCGTGAAGAACCCGGAGACGTCAGACCTGATCAGCGCGGCCATCGGAGCAGCGTTCTTCTCCTACCTCGGCTTCGGTGCCGCCTATGTCCGCAAACGCTGGCCGATCGGGCGATGGCCTGGTTCTCGTTCGTGACGCACCGAAAGGACTTGACGTGGAACCCGATAGTCAGCCAGCCAGCGAGGGACCCATCCAGCTGGATCCCCGCACGCCCGACGAACCGACGATCACCCTCCCCCAGCCGCCGGGTTGGGGGTTCATGCCGGGCAAAGACGAGACGTCGATCCGCGGCATTCTGTTCAACCAGGAGCTGCGGCAGCACGGCTTCACGCCCAACGCGGTGGTGACGTGCGAAGAGCTCACCGGCCAGGTGGGACTCCCATCGCAGGCCCTGGCCAAGGAGCGCGCCGCGGTCATCGACCTCGTCGGTGACCTCGACACCGACATCGCAGGCACGGTGTCGGGCTTTCCCAGCAGAACGATCACCTACAACCTGCAGGGCCGGCCCGCCACCGGCCTGCTCATCGCCGTGCAGAACACCAAGGCCAGGATCTGGGCGATCACGGTCACCCTGCAGACCACCGACGCCGACAACCCCCACTACGTCGCAGCCAAACAGGCACTACTGGATTCGGTGGAAGTCCGCCTGCCCACCCCGTGAGGACCCTGCGACAATGCATCCATGGTCGAGCAGAGCCTCTGGATGCAGAAAGTCGCCGCCGATCCCGGGCATTCGCAGTGGTATATCGAACGCTTCCGCGAGATGGCCCGCGCCGGTAAGGATCTGGCCGGCGAAGCACGCTTCATCGACGCGATGGCATCGCGGGGCGCGCGCATCCTCGACGCCGGCTGCGGCCCGGGCCGGGTCGCCGGCGTCCTGGCCAAGTGCGGTCACGACGTGGTCGGTGTCGACGTCGACCCGGAGCTCATCGAGGCCGCCGAGCAGGACCATCCCGGGCCGCGCTATCTCGTGGGCGACCTCGCCGAGCTCGACCTGCCCGCCCGCGGCATCCCCGAACCGTTCGACCTCATCGTGTCGGCGGGCAACGTCATGGCGTTTGTGGCCCCGAGCACGCGCCCGGAGATCCTGCGCCGATTGCGCGCCCACTGCGCCGACGACGGCCGGACCGTGATCGGCTTCGGCGCCAACCGGGACTACGACTTCGATCAGTTCCTGCGCGACGCGTCGGCCGCCGGTTTCGCGACCGATCTCCTGCTGGGCACTTGGGAACTGCGGCCCTTCACCGCGGACTCCGATTTCCTGGTAGCGGTGCTGCGCCCCGCTCACAGCGGCAGCTGATCCTCCTCGGTCAGCTCGCCGAGTTGGTCAACGCTCAGCACCTCGGTCATGTCCTGCTCCTGATAGGCCAGACGGCCCACCCGATGCGCAACCACCGGGGCGGTGACCAGGGTGAACAGGATGCTCACGGTCACCATGCCGGCGTCGTGGCTGCCCCGTAGCCGGATCAGCGCACCGCCGAGTACCAGCAATAGGCCCAACACCTGCGGTTTGGTGGCCGAGTGCATCCGGGCCAAGGTGTCGGGGAACCGCACCACTCCGATGGCCGCCGTCAGCGCCAGCACCGAACCGGCGAGCACCAGCACCCCGGCGAGCACGTCGAGCAGGATCATGAGTGCCTCCCCACGTTGGGTGCGTCGTCGGGCACCCGGAAGCGTGCCACGCTCACCGACCCGATGAAGCCGACCAGCGCCAGTGCCGCGAGGCTATAGGTGACGGTGGTGTCCCGGCTGACCGCAGCCCAGATACCGATACCACACATCGTCATCGCGGCCAGCGTGTCCAGCGCCACCAGCCGATCCAAGGTGCTGGGTCCGGCCAGCAGTCGATACATGGTGATGACGGCGGCGAAGCCCAACAGCACACCTGCAGTTCCCCAGACCACGGTCATGCGTCTACTCCCGCCGGCCGCCACTTGTCGTCACGCTCGAACGCGGCGATCAACAGTCGCTCCACTTGGGCGACCTGCTGGAAAAACCGTTCCACCGCGGACGCCGAGCCGACATCGATCACATGGCAATACAGAATCCGCCGAACCTGATCGATCTCCAGCACCATCGATCCGGGAATCAATGTGGTGATGTTGGCGGCCAGCACCAAAACCAGGTCGGATTTGATGGTCAGCGGCACCCGTAGCACCCCGGTGCGCGGCGGCGGTCCGGGTCGGACCGCCAGCCACATCAACTGAAGGCTGGACTCCATCAGATACCAGGTGAACAGCCCCAACAGTTTCAGCAGCGGCACCAGATGAACGCGGCCCTGCACCGGCACGGGCGGCATCGGTAGCAAGACCACGATCACGAGCGCGACCACGATTCCCGTGGTGATGTTGGGGATCGTGAAGCGGCCCCACAACAGCACCCACACGATCGTCAACGCGGACACCGTGAAAATCCGCAGCGCGAGGGCCCTCATGGTGCACCCACCGACAACACGGTCGAGATGTATTCGCTTCGGTCCAGAATCTCGGCCGCCGCCCGCTCGGTGTAGGCGAAAATCGGGCCGGCCAACACGCTCAGCGACAGGCCCAGCGCGATCAGTGCGAGGGTCGGGACCACCATCCACGTCGGCATCTTTCCGACGTCATCACGGTCGTCGTAGGCAACGTCGCCGACGTCGTCAAGCAGCACCGGCGGAGCGGCTAGCACCAACTCGCCCTCGGGAGCGTCGACGCGGCGGCGCCAGAACGCCATGGTCCACACCCGCGCCAGGACGTACAACGTCAGCAGGCTCGTCACCACTGCCCCACCGACCAGGCACCAGGCCAGCACCGACCCGTCACCCACCCCGGCCTGCAGCACGGCGGTCTTGCCGATGAACCCCGAAAACGGCGGAATACCACCGAGATTGAACGCCGGAATCAGGAAGACGAAGGCCAACAACGGATTGGCGATCAGACCGCCCAGCCGGTAAAGCGACGATGCGCCGCCCTGGCGTTCGATCAGTCCGGCCGCCAGGAACAGCGTGGTCATCACGATGATGTGGTGCATCACGTAGAAGATCGCGCCGGACATTCCCAGCTGGCTCGACAACGCGACTCCGAACATCATGAAGCCGATGTGGCTGACCAGCGTAAACGACAGCACCCGCTTGATGTCGCTTTGCGCGATGGCGCCAAATATTCCGATCAACATGGTCAGCAACGCCGCGACCAGCAGCACCGAGTCCAGACCTCCGTCGGGGAACAGCAGTGAGTGCGCCCGGATGATCGCGTACACACCGACTTTGGTCAGAATCCCGGCGAACACCGCGGTGATCGGGGCGGGCGCGGTGGGATAGGCGTCGGGTAGCCAGGCCGACAGCGGGAACACCGCGGCCTTGATGCCGAACGCCACCAGCAACACGGCGAACACCGCGCTTCGGGTACCGCCCGGCATGGCGCCGGTCCGCGTCGCCAGCTCGGCGAGGTTCAGTGTTCCGGTGGAGGCATAGACCAGCGCGATGCCGAACAGAAAGACCAACGACGAGGCCATCGAGACCATCACGTAGCCGATACCGGCGCGGATACGTTCAGCACTGGCGCCGATGGTCAGCAAGACGAAGCTCGCCGACAGCAGCATCTCGAACCCGACGAACAGGTTGAACAGGTCGCCGGCCAGAAACGCCAGCGAGACGCCGGTGGCCAGGGTCAGATAGGTGGGCAGGAAGATCGAGACCGGCTGGCGGTCGTCACCGTCGCGCACGCCCTGCCCGATGGCGTAGACGATGACCGCCAGCAGCACGACCGCCGACACCACCAGCATCAGCGCCGACAGTCGGTCGACGACCAGGCTGATGCCGAGCGGCCCCAGCTTCTGCTCGGTCGGTCCCCAGCCCCCGACATGCAGCACCAGCGTGCCGTTGCGGTCGGTCAGATACAGCAGCGCCGCGCTGACTGCGGTTACCGCGCACAGCACACCGATGGTGATCGGCCGCTGCAGCCGGGGGCGGCGGCCGACGATCAGCGTCAGCGCCGCGCCCAGCGTGGGCAGCAGCACCGGCAGCGGCATCAAGACGGCGGCAAGACTCACCGCGAGACCTCGCTTTCAGGAACGGCGTCGAGCTCACCGGCCGCCACCGGCACGCCCTGGTCGGGTTCGGCGGCGATGACCTCTTCGTCGGACAGCTGCGAGACGCGGGCCGCTTCCTGGTCGTCGCCGATGTCATCGGTGGTCGTCAGGTGGTAGGAGCGGTAGGTCAGGGCCAGCACGAACGCGCCGACGCCCATGGTGATGACGATGGAGGTCAACACCATGGCCTGAGCCAGTGGGTCGGCGTCGGTTTCCTTACCGGAGCTGGCCCACAGGATCGGCGGATTTCCGTCGGGTCCGCCGACATCGATGATCAGCAGATTGATGGCATTCCCGATCATCATCAGGCCCAACAACATTCGGGTCAGGCTGCGCTCGAGCAGCATGTAGACCCCGCAGGAGGTGAGCCCGGCGGCCATCAGCAACGGAACCAGATGCGCGGTCATGACACTCCTGCCATCGGTCGGCTGACGGACTGCGATTCAAGCTCCTGGTCCAATCGCACGCCCAGGCTGCGCAGCACATCGAGGACCATGCCGACGACCACCAGGTACACGCCCAGATCGAAGAACAACGACGTCACCACATCGACGTGCCCGAACACCGGGAGGGTGAAGCTCAGCACCGCCGAGGACAACACCGGCGCGCCCAGGAACAACGACGCCAGCGCCGTCCCTCCGACCAGGGCCAGTCCGACGCCCAGGATCTTGCTGGAGTCCAGGGGCAGTGTCTCGCCGAGCTCGTAGCGTCCGCCGGCCAGGTAGCGCAATGCCAGCCCCAGCCCAGCGGCAAGCCCGCCGGCGAAGCCACCGCCCGGATAGTTGTGCCCGGCGAACAGGAAGTAGACCGAGACCACCATGATCAGCGGGAAGATGATCCGGGTCGCGACCTCCAGCACCAGCGACCGCTCATTGGGGTCGTGGTAGGCGCTGCCGCGCAGCCAGGTGGTCGACCCGATCGCCGGACTGTAGGGCGTGGTGATGCCCACGGTCTTGCGCGGGCTGCCCGCGTCGGCGATCCGCGGAGCCCGGCCGAAGCGGCGGTTGCGGAACACCATCGAGGCCACACCCGTCGCGGCAACCAGCAACACCGAGATCTCACCAAGGGTGTCCCAGGCCCGGATATCGACCAGCAACACGTTGACGGTATTGGCGCCGTGGCCGCGAACGTAGGCCGCCTCGGGCAACGCCTCGGCCACGCCGTCGCTGCTGCGCGCCGCCATCGCGAAGGCCGCCAGTACCGCGACGGTGATCCCCACCGCGCCGGCAAGCACTATGCGCGGCAGCCGGTTCAGCATCATGGTGGGGCGCTCCGCCTCCGCCGGCAACGTGCGCAGCACCAACACGAAGATCACCAGGGTCACGGTCTCGACCAACAGCTGGGTCAGCGCCAGGTCGGGTGCACCGTGGAAGGCGAATGCCGCCGCGCACCCGTAACCGGTCACCCCGACCATCAACACCGCGGACAGCCGGTTGCGAGCCATGGTCGCGCCGATCCCGCCGGCGACCACCAGGACCGCGACCGTCAGCTGCAGCGGGGTGTCCCACAGGTGCAGCTCGACGTGATTGCGCGCGCCCAATACGAGCGCCGTCAGCGGCAGCACCACCAGCGTCGCGAAGATCACCCCCTGGTTGAGCGGCAAAGAGCCACGCTGGGTGATGCCGGTCAGCCGCACCGCTGCCACATCAAGCAGCCGCAGCACGTCGTCGTAGATGCGGTCGGCCTTGCCCATCGGCAGTCGGCTCAGCCGGGACAGACGCAGCGGGCCGCGGGCTGCGAACACACTGGCGCCGACCACCAGGACCAGCGCCGACAGCAGCACCGGCAGCCCCACGCCGTGCCACAGCGCCAGGTGGTAGCCGGTTCCGCCGGGCATGGTGTCGGCGTAGCTGCGCAGCACGGTGTCGAGGGTGAGCGCACACAACCCCAGGATCAGGCTGGTGGCGGCCAGCACCGCCGGCGGCGCCAGGAACGCCACTTCAGGTCGGTGCAGGTTCGCCACGTTCGCACTCGGCGCGGACCGGCCCTTCCCGGCGAAGCCGCCCCACACGAACCGCACGCTGTAGATCACGGTGAACATCGAGGCGACCACACCGGCGGCCAGCACGTACGGACCGGCGGAACCCAGGACCGGCGACTGGGCCTCAGCCCCGAAGATGGTCTCCTTGGCTATGAAGCCCACGAACGGCGGCACCCCGGCCATGCTGGCGGCGGCCGCGGCGGCGATCACGAACAGCCCCGGGCAACGGCGCCCGAGCCCGGCTAGCTCGCGCAGATCGCGGGTGCCGGTGGCGTGGTCGATGATCCCGACCACCATGAACAACGTGGCCTTGGCCGCGGCGTGCGCGCACATGGCGGTCAACCCGGCCAGCATGAGATCACCGGTACCGGCTCCGACCAACACGATCATCAGACCCAGCTGGCTGACGGTGCTGTAGGCCAGCAGCAGCTTGAGGTCGTACTCGCGCACGGCCCGCCATCCCGCCAGCAGCGCGGTGGCCAGACCGAGAATCATCAGCGTCGGACGCCACCCGGGCGAATCGGCGAACCCCGGAGCCAGCCTCGCTACCAGATAGATGCCGGCTTTGACCATCGCCGCGGCGTGCAGGTAAGCGCTGACCGGGGTCGGTGCCGCCATGGCGCCGGGCAGCCAGAAGTGCAGCGGAAAGATGGCCGACTTGCTCAGGGCGCCGACAAGGATCAGCAGCACCCCGACGGTCACGACGGTCCCCGACGGCGGACGGGCCACCAGCTCTGACAGCAGGTACGTGCCGGCGGCGTTGCCCACCATGATGATGCCGACCAGCATGGCCAGCCCGCCGGCCGTGGTCACCAGCAACGCCTGGATGGCGGCACGGCGATTGACCGCACGTTCGGCGTAGTGACCGATCAGCAGGAACGACAACACGGTCGTCATTTCCCAGAAGACGTAGAGCACCAGCGCGTTGTCGGCGACCATCAGCCCGAACATCGCTCCGGCGAAACCGACCATCTTCGCGGCGAAGCTGGGCAGCCGCGGATCGGCTTCGTGCGCCCCGACCGGCCGGAAGTATCCGGCGCAGTAAAACAGCACCAAGGCGCCGATCCCCAGCGCCAGCACGCACATGATCGCGCTTAGCGAATCGAACCGTAGCGCGATGTCCATTGACAGCCCGGGCACCCAGGGCACGGTGACGCGGTGGTCGGCGGCCGGACCGGCGGGCCAGTTCGCGACGACCCAGCCCAGCGATACCAGCGGGATCAATCCCAGCGGATAGAAAGCCACCCTGCCCCACCTGCGCACCAACGCTGGTGCTGCAGCTGTGCCAACAACATGGGCAAGCAGTATCGCCAGCATCACGCTCCACGGGCCGTTTCGTTTAAGTCGATGCAATCAGTCGTAGCACGAATCGTCAGAAGACACGCGGGCGCGACAAAGCAGGCCCACTCCCATCTCCCACCACCACTGATTCCAGTCTGTGTTGTGCAGCTGCCGCGCGCCATGGAATGCAACCCCCATTCGGCGGGGGGTGAAACACCCATGACCAACGGCGGCCTACGGCTCGATCAGCCCGGTCCTGATTGCATACCGGGTGAGCGCCAGGCGGTCGCGAAGGCCCAATTTCTGCAGGGTGTTGGTCCGGTGGCGGTCGACTGTCTTGGCGCTGATGCCGAGCGTCTTGGCGATCTCCCGCGCCGAGAAGCCCTCGGCGATCAGCTTGAGGACTTCTTCCTCGCGGGGCGTGAGGATGGTCTCGGGCAACGTATTGCCGTGCCGCGCCCGGTGCAGGTAGTCGCGAATCAGGGCGGTCACCGCCCCGGCGTACAGAAACGGCTCGCCGCGAATCGTGGCCCGGCAGGCCTCAAGCAGGTCGCGGTCGGCGACCGACTTCAAAACGTACCCCGAGGCGCCCGCCTTGAGAGCTTCGAAGAAGTATTGCTCGTTGTCGTGCATCGACAGCATCAGCACCCGCACGTGGGGATGGTTGCGGTTGATCTCGCGGGCGGCCTGCAAGCCGGTCATCCGCGGCATCGCGATATCCAGAATGGCCAGGTCGACCGGGGTTTCTTGCAATACTGCGAGCGCCTCGGCACCGTCGGCGGCCTCGGCGACGACGGACAGGTCGGGCTCGGCGTCCAGAATCATCCGCAGGCCACTGCGCATCAGGGCATGATCGTCGGCCAACAGGATGCGGGCCGGCTGCGTCGGCATCATGACCGGCCCACCCCCGATCGGGCCGGCACCACCAGCCGGATCTCAGTGCCCTGCTCGGCCGACGAGGTGATGGTCAAGGTGCCGTGCACCAGCAGTGCGCGCTCACGCATTCCGGTGATGCCCGCACCTTCGACGCTCATCGCACCCGTGCCGTCATCGGAGATCCGCAAGGTCAGCTCCCCCGTTGCATCGACATGCAGGTCCAGCCACACCTTCTGCGCACCCGAATGCCGGGCAATGTTGGTCAGGCTCTCCTGCACTATGCGATAGCACACCAACTCCACGTTGGGATCCAGTCGTTCCGCTTGCGGGCCAATGTCTTTGACCACGTCAATGCCGCTCGCCTGGGTGAACTGATTGCATAGCGCCTGCAGGGCGCTGGACAGGCCGAGGTCTTCCAACGCGTCCGGTCGTAGCCGTCGCGCGATGCCGCGCACTTCGTCGAGGCTGGCCCGCACGATCTCCTGCGCATCCGCGAGATCCCCGCGTAGTCCTTCCGGCGCGGCGTCGACGGCTCGTTTGAGGGTGAGCAGGGCGACCGTCAGGGTTTGACCGATCTCATCGTGCAACTCCCTGGCGATCCGCTGCCGCTCGTTCTCCTGCGCAACGAGCACTAAGGCACTCGAGGATGCGCGTTCGGTTTCCAGCCTGTCGAGCATGGCGTTGAACGACGCCATCAGGTGGTGCAGATCTCCGTCGCCCGGATCGTCCACCCGGTCGGTGCGCCGGAGCAGGTCAACCCGCCGCATGGACGCGGCGAGCCGGTCCAGCGGGGCCAGGCTGGACCGCAGCAGCAGCGCATTGGCCCCCACCACGACTGCCAGCCCGACCATCAGCACCGGGATCTCGGTTAACCGGACGGGGCCCGAAACAGTGGCCGGCGACATGGCCAGCACCAGGGTGCCGAAGGTGAAGACCAGACCGTTGATCAAGACGACGCGCCGAAACAGCCCCCGCGCGGGCGCGCTCGCCCGCCGCCGAAATCGGTCGACGAGCCCAGTCCAACGGCTCATCCCACCACCCTGGTCTGCGCAGTACACATTGTCCATACGGGTCGGCCTTAGATGCGAATGGGTGTCAAACACCATGGCGAGCCGCTGGTTCGGGCTCGGACAATGGTGGTACGCCCAGCGCATCGTCGGCTTTGCCGCCATGGTCGAAGTGTTTGCCGCCCCGGAGTGTCGCGCCCCTGGTGGAGCGCTGGGCGCGTTAGATCGAAAGATCACACCATCGCCGACCCGTGACCGGAGGGATGCAACTGCAATGGACCGCTGTACCCGAGCGCGGCGTCGCGCAACGCCCGGGTCCGCCGTGCACCGCCGATGAACTTCGCCGCGTTGCCGCCGGAAGTCAACTCCGGTCTCATGTACCTCGGCGCCGGCTCGGGGCCGATGCTCGCCGCGGCGACCGCCTGGAGCGGGCTGGCCGCTGACCTGCATTCGGCCGCGGCCGGTTACGAGTCGGCGATCGCCGAGTTGACCGGCACGGCGTGGTCGGGTCCTTCGGCGGCGGCAATGGCGGCCGCCGCCACCCCCTTCGCTGCGTGGCTGAACGCCACCGCCGGTCAGGCCGAAAAGACCGCGCTGCAGGCCAAGGCTGCGGTCGCCGCCTACGAGGCGGCGTTTGCCCTGACGGTGCCCCCATCGGTCGTCGCCGCCAACCGCGCTCAATTGATGACCTTGCTAGCCACCAATGTGCTGGGCCAGAACGCCGCGGCGATCGCGGCCACCGAAGCCCAGTACGGCGAGATGTGGGCGCAGGACGCCACCGCGATGTACAGCTACTCGGCCCTGTCGAAGACCGCGTCCGAGCTGGAGCCGTTCGCGCCGCCACCGCAGACCAGTAACCCGGCGGGACCAGTCGGCCAGACCGGCGCTCAGGGCAATTCCGCCGCCAACCTGGCGCAGACGGTGTCGTCTCGAGTGGCCTCCACGCTGGCCGGACCCGGCTCGGCGGAGGCCTTCCAGGGGTTGCCTGGCATCGCGCTGCCGGGCGAGATCCCGTCCGGGTTCTTCGACTGGATGGCCGTCATCGCCGACGAAACCGCCCTGGGGATCGCCCTGCCGATGTCGATCATCGGTGTCTTCCTGGCAGGCGCGGCCATGCACTTCGCGGAGCAGGACTCCCAGGAGATCTTCGACACCCAGGACATTCTCCGCGGCGGCCAGCGAAGCATCCTGGAGGCGCTGGGCCAGATCGGAGGGGTCGCGGAGCTGCCCAGCACGGACACGCTACGCATCCCGCACGTCCCGGTGGTGGCGTCCAGGGGTGAGGCGTTCCCCCTCGGGGCGCTCTCGACGCCGATCAGCTGGGCCGAGCTGGCACCCGAGATCCGTCATGCCAGTCTCTCGACGCCGCTTGGCGCCGCCCCCGCCACCTCGCCGGCTGGACTGGGCACGGCGTTCGGCCAGATGGCGCTGGCCGGTATGGGCGGCAGCGCGTTGGCCGGCGCCATGAACCAGCGCCGCTCGGATTCCGGTAAGGCTATTGCGGCCACTGCGTCCGCCGGGGCCGGCAAGCCGTCCTCGGATTCCGCAGAGCAGACGGCCGTGGCCGCGGCGCATGCTCCGCTGGCCTCGGTGGCGGAACTGGCCGCCGGCATCCGCGAACTCGGCGAACTACACGACGCCGGCTATCTGACCGGCGAGGAGTTCGCTGCGCAAAAGCGCCGCCTGCTGTCGCGGTAACTCTCTGGGCCGAGCGCCGGCTAGCGGCGGCGCGACCTCAGGTAGTCCCCGACCACCGCTGCGCCCAGACCATCGAGTTCGGGCACCACCACCCGGCCCTGGACCCGACGCGCCACCTGGTCGATGAAGCGGGCCAGCCCTGGATCGTCGCCGAGCCGGAAGATCGTCACCTGGGCACCGAGCCGGGCGACGTCATCGAAGCCCCGCACGGTGTGGGCAATGGTCCGCGGGTGCGGCGGGTAGTCAAAAAACACCGCAGAACCCGCCCCCGCGCCGTCATAGTCCTCTAAGTGCGCCGTCGGCTCCCCGTCGGTGACCACCAATACCACCGGCTGGGCATTGGGGTGGCGACGCAGGTGCCGACTCGCCAGTGCCAGCGCATGGTGCAGATTGGTGCCCTGCTCATAGACGCCTTCCAGGCCGGTCAGCTCCGCGGCGGTCACCGTGCGCGCATAACGGCCGAAGGCGATGATCTGCAACGCATCTGAGCGAAATCTGGTGCTGACCAGGTGGTTCAACGCCAACGCCGTGCGTTTCATCGGCAGCCACCGATTATCCATCACCATCGAGAACGAGGTGTCCACCAGCAGCGCAACGGCAGACTGGGTGCGCGTCTCGGTCTCGGAGACCTCGACGTCGTCGACGCTGATCGACAGCCGACCGCTCGCTGAACCGCCGGGCCCATGCGGCGGTCCCAGCTTCGCCTCTCCTACGTCGAGCCTCGCTGAACCGCCGGGCCCATGCGGCGGTC